>JBJEWX010000191.1:0-2070 GCA_051885275.1 Succinivibrio sp.
AGGCCTTTTCTTGATGTAGATGATGAAATAGTAAAATTCTCAGGCAGAAGCATTCCCAGAATCTTTGAAGAAGAAGGAGAGAAGGGGTTTAGGAGCATTGAAACAGAAGTTTTAAAACGCTGTCTGAGTATTGATGCCATAATTGCAACAGGTGGTGGCATTGTTGTAACGGCTGAGAATATCGATCTTCTAAGAAACAATGGACTGGTTATTTATCTGTATGCAGATGTAGATACGCAGTACATCCGCACCCTTAGAGATAATAATCGCCCGATGATTGCCGTTGATGACAGACGTCAGAGACTTGAGGATATCTTTAATATAAGAGATCCTCTGTATAACAGTATCAATGACTTGAAAATTGATTCAGGTGCAAGTTCTATTCACGATTGCGTTGAGCAGATAAAGATGAAGCTTAGGGAGCTAGAATGGAAACTATAACTGTAGGATTAGGAAAGAGATCTTATCCTATTCATATTGGAACTGATTTGGAATATGGACAGCTTATCCGTCAGGCTCTGCCATCTGTAACAGATGTGATGGTTGTTACTAATACTACCGTAGGTCCTCTTTATTATGATGATCTTAAAGCCCAACTTGCTGAGAATGGTTTTAACGTACATAAGTGTGAATTAAAAGACGGTGAAAGCTACAAGACCATTGACAGCTGGTGGCAGATCCACACAGCTTTGCTAGAACAGGACTTTGGCAGAGATGGAGCAATCATCGCCCTGGGTGGTGGTGTGGTTGGAGATATGTCAGGCTTTGCCGCATCCACCTACCAAAGGGGAATTCCTTTTGTTCAGATCCCGACAACTCTTCTTGCAATGGTGGACTCTTCCGTTGGAGGAAAGACCGCTATCAACCATCCTTTGGGCAAAAACATGATTGGCTCATTCTATCAGCCAAAAGCAGTTATAGCAGATCTTGACTGTCTTAAGACATTGCCTAAAAGAGAATTGAGCGCAGGCCTTGGCGAGGTTGTAAAAACCGGTATCATTTATGATGCCGCTTTCTTTGAGTTTTTAGAGCAGAATGTTGAAAAGGTTTTTTCCTACGATCTTGGTACAATCAGTCATATAGTAAAAAGGTGCTGCCAAATCAAGGCAATGGTTGTGTCAAAGGATGAGCAGGAGCACGGTCTTAGAGCGATCCTCAATTATGGTCATACTTTTGGTCACGCAATTGAGGCCTACCTGGGGTTTGGAACCTGGCTTCATGGAGAGGCTGTAGGCCTTGGAATGGTGATAGCATCTGCCTTATCAGAAAGCAGAGGTTTAATTTCCCCTGAAGATAATAGGAGAATGACAGCGCTGTGTCAGAAAGCAAAGCTGCCTGTTTTAATCCCTGAAAAGATGACAGGTGAGGATTTTATTGCTCATATGAGACATGATAAGAAAGTCCGTCATGGTGTTATAAGATATGTTCTGCCAACCTCCATAGGATCTGTTGAGCTGTTCTCTGATGTATCTGATGAAGAGGTTATAGAACTAATCAGCAGGATAAAAGGTTAGAGATGAGTCATCAGGGCTTCTTTGTACCAAATTCACAGATAACCTGTTCAAAGTCAATTGAGCAGGAGTTAAAAAATACTGACAGCTTTGTCATTCTTTCCGGTGAGAGCGGCTCTGGCAGAACAAGCCTTTGTGAGCAGGTTGTGTCAGTGCTTGAGAAACGCTATTCAACCGTATTTATCCCATGTCAGGATGAAATGACAACAGATAAGTTGAGACAGCTTTTTTTACAGCAGGTTGCTCCGAATGATCATTGGAATGACAGTGAGTCTCTGTCACAGAGCTTTATAAAACTCTCAATCCCGGTCAGACAGAGAATACTTGTGGTTATAGATGATATTGATTTGGTTGTTTCATCTTTTTTTGAAGAGATTGTAGCCCTTTATGAGCAGAATCTTGGAAATAACAGGCTTTCCTTTTTACTGACAGCTCATACACTTTGGGCGCAGTCAAAAATAACAGCCTTTGGCAATGAGAAGCTGAAGCTTAAGGAAATTGCCGTACCAAAGCTCAACACACAGGAGGCTCTTGCGATCGTTGAGCAGATGTTTACTTA
>JBJEWX010000192.1:0-9205 GCA_051885275.1 Succinivibrio sp.
TATTTTTTAACCTTTGGCAAAATGTGATCTGATACGGTCAGACTGTTTTGCCATATTGACAGTTGGAGTTGATTAAAATGAAAAAGTTTGTGTTTAAGCTACCGATTATTATTTTTTTCTCATTTTTATTGGGGTTGTGTTTTTGCACAACAAATATACCCTACAACCCTGTTCGTGCTCCAATGAAAGACCATACGGTTGAACTTAGAAATGCAGATAAACTGACTCAGAAATTTCAAGGTAAAAATGTATTTGGAATTCATATTGGTATTCTTTCTGATTACGAATTGCATACCAGTGGAATAGTCAAAATTTCATTAAGCAATGAAAATAATCAATGTGAAAAATACATAAGTTTGCGAGATCTCAGAAATAAAAGTTGGCACGATATTAAGATTCCTTTTTCTATTAGTGAAATACGGAAAATTTCTGATAAATACTATAATTTGACCTTCGAAATGATCAATTTTGGCAATAATGATAAATTGATTTTTTTATTGAACGATAATCCTCAAAGAATAAAAACTTATCCAGTAGTAATCAACAGCAACACACTTGACGGATCCACTTTACAATTTTCCTATAGTTTTCTTAATGTCGAATTATTTCTATTGTTTTCTATTTTGTGTTTTATTGCGCTAATAACCTGTAAAACTATTTTCTGTTCCGATAAGGTTAGAGTTTTTATCAAAAACAATTTTATTTTGACAGGATATTTCTTGCTGATTATCATTTCAATTCTCAAATATTATCACGTCATAACAGATTATAAAGAAGGTTGGAAAAGTGCGCCTTATCTTGTTAATTATCATGATGCAGGATTTGTATCTAAAGCTCTGCCAGGAACAATATTAAGATTAATTACGGATAATGTTTCTGGACATCTTCTAATTTGTATTTATATCACTATTGCACTTGTTGCCATTACCTTGGTCGGATGGTTCCTAAATTTTGTATTAAAGAATACTGCCTTGAATTATAAAAAAACAATAAGCTTGGTATTGGTCTTTTACTTAATCTGGCCTATGAATATCCTAGGATACTTCACTTCTGGTAGTATTGGACGAGTTGATTTAATTTTATTAATCTGTTTCTTAATCAGTTTAATCCTGATTAAAACTCAAAAGATTTTTTGCTTGTATGCAATTTCGCTCTTTTCAATTATTGCAATACTGTGTCATCAGTTATATGTTTTTACCTACTACCCATTTATATTTTTGCTTCTAACATATTTTACAATAACAAATTTTAAGAATTATTGGAAAATCCTAATATTCAATATTCTTGCTCCTGCATTAGTCACTATAAAAATTCAATTTTTTGGTACACCTAGTGTTGAATTCAATGAATTGATCTCACTTATTAATTCCCATTCTCTAGTTCCTGTGTTAGATACCGCAGTTTGGGCTGATCACTATATGCCAACAGCTGAAAATATCTATGTTTTTGGTTTTCTTGATAGACAATTGGGTAAAAATTTACAGTATTTTGTCTTTGGATTATTATTGTTATTGCCTTACTTTATTATTCTTTTAGACCTACTAAAAAAAGTGTATCTACAGAGCACTTATAAAAAACTATTTATCCTTGCGACATTCTGCCCAGTTATCGCGGTTCTTCCTATGTATATATCAATTTCTGATTATGGAAGAATAATTCTAGAACAGTTTAATGGACTTTACTTTACCATTTTATTATTAGTTATGCTTTTTCCCGATTTGTGGTTAACATCCATAAAGGATTTAGTTACTAGTATTTATCATAAATATGGATATGCCTCTTTAATTCTATTCTTTTACCCTATTGTTTTGGGACGAATTGCAATTTGGGCAATTTTTCCAGATGTCGGAAAAAATATTGTCGAACAGATAAATAATTTATCTATCCATGTATTTAATGTCTTATAAGCAAACGTATAGTATATGAGTACACTAATTAAATATTGCCGGGAACCGCGCCTAAGATCGGTCTAGTAGAGCGCTACTAGACCGAAGATACGTGCGGGATCCGATTGCGAAAGAAGTTATTCCAGTTTAATTTGAAGAAAAACTTTCTTTCGTAATATTTATCATATATGAGGTTGTATGTCTTTGTCAGTCATATGATTAGTATTTCTCTCAAAAACTTTAAAAAATTTATAATATTACTTATTCAGTTTGGTTCAATTTATCTACTATACAACTGGTGCTTTAGATCAGTAAATTGGAACCTATTTTTTGAACTTGTTTTAAATGCAAATCCTCTGTTTTTTTCTATCGTTCTACTACAAAGATATGTACCTTGGATTATCTTAGGACTCAGGTTAAAAACATTTTTTCAAAGTAAAATAAATTTTATTGATGGGATAAAAGCTAGCTTAATATGTGTTGGTTTAAATAGTGTGCTTCCAAGTAGAGCCGGTGACATTGCAAAAATAGGCTGGCTAAAAATTAATAATAGGATTTCCTTCTATGAACTTTTAGGAGGAATATTTATTGAAAGGCTCCTTGATGTATCACTCTTATCGATTGTACTTATTACAGTTCTCATTTCCTCGTCTTTTCGTGTATTTGCTATTTTGCTCCTATTAATAGCAATACTTATGTGGATTGTTATCCTAATCATAAAGTTTAATCCAAAATTTATATTAAGTTTTTTCTGTTTTATAAGAAAAAGGCAAATTATATCTTGGATAGCACACGTATTGTGGAATACCAAAAAGAAACTAGTTGTAGAAACTTTGATAAAAACATCAAGTTATTCAATTCTAATTTGGATTATGAATTTCTTGCATGTGTTTCTAGTGATAACACTTCTTACAGATATAAATATTTCAATATACGAAAGCTGCCTTCTGTTTATAGCTGTATTTGCCAGCAGCGCTTTTGGTATAGTACCAGGGGGAATTGGCATTATGGAATCTTCCGTAATTTATGTGTGCACAGCCCTACTAAAATATGATGTGACTTATGCTCTTGTTATTGCGACATATTTTAGATTTTTCTATTCAATTCCATCAGTTATCAGTGCATCATTTGTGTTTATTACATATAAATACAACTTGTCTGAGGATCAAATTCTTAAGAATAATTCTAGAGACAGAAAGTAATATC
Organism: Succinivibrio sp.; assembly: GCA_051885275.1. Classification (GTDB taxonomy): domain Bacteria; phylum Pseudomonadota; class Gammaproteobacteria; order Enterobacterales; family Succinivibrionaceae; genus Succinivibrio. Next base: position 3,093 of record JBJEWX010000192.1, read on the forward strand.
TAAAAACAAATCCTTTTAAAATCAGTTTCTTAAATATTATAAAACTATAAAACGTAGATTAGGATTGAGCCCAGTACAATACAGCACCGGCTCATATTTAGATAGTATTAGCAAAGGTGTACAGGATTTTGTCAGCATCCCCACTTAAAAACATCAGCAGCGCAATTTATTCCTAAATTCCACTAATTATTTAGTATCTCTCTTGCCTTATCAAGCTGCTCCTGTGTAGGCTCAGGGACATCCTTTAGCACATAATCTATGCCTAATGCCTCATATTTATGAATTCCAAGAGAATGGTATGGGAGCACCTCAACCTTCTGAACATTTGAAAAGCCATCAATAATGCCCTTTAGATCCTTTAGATGTTTCTCATCATCTGTAATACCTGGAACCAGAACATGCCTTACCCATACAGGCTTGTTTAGCTCTTCTAAATGTTTTGCACATAAGAGCACATTCTCAAGTCCAATACCAGTTAAACTCTTATGACAGGCTGAATCAGAGTGTTTGATATCCAAAAGCACCAGATCGGTATATTTCATAAGTTCATCAAACTTTTCCTTATACAAAGGAGTATCCTTATAAGTACCTCCTGAGGTATCAAGACAGGTATTTACACCATTCTGTTTGAAAAGCTTTAAAAGCTCGGTTACAAAATCAATCTGTACCAGAGCCTCACCCCCACTGATGGTCACACCGCCCTCAGCTCCCCAGTAATTCTTATAGCGCAGAGCCTTATTAACCACATCCTGAGCTTCAAACATCTGACCTGCATTTAGTTTCCAGGTATCAGGATTGTGGCAGTACTGACAGCGCAGCGGGCATCCCTGCATAAAAATGATGTATCTGACTCCAGGACCATCCACGGATCCAAAAGTTTCAAAAGAGTGTATATAACCTTGTGTCATAAAGCGGTATAACCTGTATTTTCTGATCTAAAAAGGCGCCCTAAGGCGCCTCTTACTATAGCATAATTAAGATTACATTGCCTTGTGGCAGGTTCTCTTAATAACATCCAGCTGCTGCTCACGGGTTAAGTCAATGAACTTAACTGCGTAACCTGAAACACGGATTGTGAAGTTTGCATACTCTGGCTTCTCTGGATGCTCCATAGCATCGATAAGCTTCTCTGTACCAAATACGTTCACATTCAGGTGGTGAGCACCCTGTGCAAAGTAAGCATCCATAACCTGTACGAGGTTCTTGATACGGTCTGCCTCATTGTTACCTAAAGCCTCTGGGCTTATGGTCTGAGTATTTGAGATACCATCTAAGGCTAACTCATATGGTAACTTAGCTACTGAGTTTAGAGAAGCTAACAGACCTGACTGCTCTGCACCGTATGATGGGTTTGCACCAGGAGATAATGGCTCGCCAGCCTTTCTGCCATCAGGTAATGAACCTGTTGCCTTACCGTATACAACGTTTGAGGTAATGGTCAGAATTGAGGTTGTAGCCTCTGAATTGCGATAGGTGTGACGCTTCTTTAACTTGGTTAAGAAGGTCTTTAACAGCCATACTGCAATCTTGTCGGCACGGTCATCATCATTACCGTAGCGTGGGAAATCACCCTCAATTTCAAAGTCAACAGCAATACCGTTCTCATCACGAACTGGCTTAACTTTTGCGTACTTAACAGCACTTAATGAGTCAACTACGTGTGAGAAACCTGCAATACCGGTTGCAAAAGTACGGCGAACATCAGTATCGATTAAAGCCATCTCGGCTGCTTCGTAGTAGTACTTGTCATGCATGTACTGAATCAGGTTGAGAACATTTACGTAAAGATCAGCTAACCACTCTAATACGATGTCATAGTTTGCCATCAGCTCATCGTAGTTTAGGTACTCTGAGGTGATCTTTGGTAATCTTGGGCCTACCTGCATACCGCTCTTGCAGTCAACACCGCCGTTCATTGCGTATAACAGAGCCTTAGCTAAGTTTGCACGGGCACCGAAGAACTGCATTTCCTTACCGGTCTGAGTTGCAGATACGCAGCAGCAGATTGAGTAGTCATCACCCCATACAGGACGCATTACATCATCATTCTCATACTGAATTGAAGATGTGTTTACAGAAATCTTTGCAGCATACTTTCTGAAGTTTTCTGGTAACTTTGCAGTGTAAAGAACAGTTAAGTTTGGCTCAGGTGATGGGCCCATGTTCTCTAAAGTATGCAGGAAACGGAAGTCGTTCTTGGTAACCATGTGGCGACCATCCATACCAAAACCTGCTACCTCTAAGGTTGCCCATACTGGATCACCTGAGAATAACTGGTTGTATGAAGGGATACGGGCAAACTTAACCATACGAAGTTTCATAACTAAATGGTCAATCAGCTCCTGAGCCTCTTCTTCAGTTAGGGTGCCTTCTTTGATATCACGGTTAATGTAAATATCAAGGAATGTTGAAACACGGCCTACTGACATAGCAGCGCCATTTTGAGTCTTGATAGCAGCTAAGTAGCCAAAGTACAGCCACTGAACAGCCTCACGGGCGTTGTTTGCAGGCAAAGAGATATCAAAACCGTAACCTGCAGCCATTTCCTTCATTGCATTTAGAGCTTTGATCTGATCTGCAAGCTCTTCACGCTGACGGATGATATCATCAGTCATGGTACCGCAGCCGCAGTTTGCCAGATCGGCCTTCTTCTGAGCTACAAGGTAATCAATACCGTATAAAGCCACACGGCGGTAGTCGCCAACAATACGGCCACGGCCATAGGTATCTGGAAGACCGGTGATGATCTTGTTCTTACGGGCAAGTCTCATCTCTGGAGTATAAGCATCAAAAACAGCCTGATTGTGGGTCTTGTGATACTCATTGAAAATCTTGTTGAATTTTGGATTAGGAGTATATCCGTAGGTGGTGCAGGCCTCTTCTGCCATCTTGATGCCACCGTATGGCATAAATGCGCGCTTTAAAGGCTTATCAGTCTGTAATCCTACAACCTTCTCAAGATCCTTTGAATCATCGCTGATGTAACCTGGACCATAAGCAGTAATACCTGATACAACTTCAGTCTCCATATCAAGAACACCGCCCTTAGCGCGCTCCTGATGCTGAAGCTCCTGCAATTCACCCCAAAGCTTGTCGGTAGCTTTTGTTGGTGCTGCCAAGAATGACTCGTCGCCATCATAAGGTGTATAGTTGTGCTGAATAAAGTCTCTTACGTTTACATCATCAACCCAATGTGAACTTGTAAATCCGCGCCACTGTTCTCTCATTTTTACTCCTAATTAAGTTCAGGCAGATTATTTTCTGCTCAAAAGCTTGTGCAAAATTCCGCCAAAAACATACAAGCGTTTTCGCGGGATTGATTATATAGATAGACGAACTATTTTCATAGAGATTATGTGTAAAGAATTGGCTTTATTTTTTTTAATCAAGAACAATTCTTGATAATACAAGGAGTTATGTATTCTTAATTTAACACTGTTATGTAACTGGGTTTATTAACCTAATAAACTCTCATTTAAATCGCAAATTTAAGATTTTTTAATAAAGGGTTAATAAACCTGAAAAATAACATTAAAAAATTCAGATCTGGATAACTAAATTATCTTAAAGCAGGATTTTAGAGCTGATGAATAACCTGACGTTTAAACTCATAAGAAAGGCACGCTTAGGTTATACACCGCTCTTAATTTTACTTTATGAAGGTGTTGCTGCTCTGGGTTGTCAGCTTTTCACTTAATTTACCCTTTTTGTATAGGTTCAGAAGATCATTTAAATCAACAATCAGATCTTGAAGCTCTTCTCCAAGATCAGTGTCAGATACCATCTTGCGCTTTTTGAAATCCTCAACTGCTATAAGCTGCATGTCTTCAATATCTTTGTTGTTTTCAATTGCATCATCTATTGTGGTAAAGGGAGTATGTGCCTTTAAATGCAGATAGTGGGAACTGTAAATTAGGGTATATCCAGCAATACCGGTTTTATCCTGATAGGCTTTGCAGAAACCACCATCTATTACTAATAGCTTTCCTCCGGCTCTTACAGGTGTTTCTCCATCCTTTGCCATTATAGGCGTGTGTCCGTTTATTATATGACCTGTCTTTGGATCAAGTGAAAACTCCCTTAAAATCATTTCACAGGTCTTCTCATTATAGTAATGCTCATAATAAGGATTACGAGGCTCATTCCAGGTTGACCTGTCACTAACCAGCAGCCTTTCAAAGAGTTTCATCTTTCTCCCTGACAGAGGTGAGAGAGGACCGGTCCACATGTACCACATAAAATCAAGATGATCCTGATCTCTTATTGTATAGGCCTCTCTGATTTTTGTCTGACAGTAATCAAGATACTCTCTGCCGCACAGCACCCTGTCGCCACAGTTTATCTTTTCAAACTGCCCGTTACTGTCTAGGGGGATACAGCCATGATACAGAACATTTCCATTGCAGCACTGATACATGTTTCCTTTGGTATATAGAAACTTTACATGGTTGTTTAATCTTACAGAGCCTGTAAAAGAGGCTACAAGATCATCAACAACCTCCTGCTCCTGCACACTAAGCGCATACGGATCATCAGGATTTATGGTTGGCAGATCGGTGGTGACAAGCGGATAGATCTTACCATCCTTTAATCTGACCACTCCTTTATTAAGATCAAGCTCCTCAAGTACTAACCTGTCATCTAAGCCATATTCAGGATGTCTTTTTACAAGCTGACCTATAAGTTTTACCGCAAGCACGGTAATAGCCTTTTCTGCAGCTGAAAAATTTGCCTCATCTTTGTAGGTGGACTTTGCAAAAATAGCCAGTTTTCTTAACGAGATACCATAACCGTTTTCAAGCATCCTGTAATTTTTGTAGCGGATATTGTTGCACAGTACATTTACAGCACATAAGGCAGAGCCACAGCAGGCTCCCATCCATAAAACATCATGATTTCCCCACTGCAGATCAAGATCATGGTACTGCATAAGCAGATCCATACACTTGTCAGGATGTGCTCCCCTGTCAAAGATATCTCCAAGAACATGCAGCCTGTCAACTGCAAGCTTCTTTATAAGCTGACAAAGATCAACAATAAAATACTCTGCAGAGCCTGTGGTTACAATTGAGTTTAGAATTGAACGGTGATAGATAATCCTTGAGTTGGTATCATCCGCCTTAGCATGCATCAGCTCGTCAATAATAAAGGCAAAGTCACCGTCAATAAGCTTTCTTACCTTTGATCTTGAATACTTTGAGGACAGATAGTTTGCAAGAGTGACCAGTTTTAAAATTGTGTCTTTATAGTAATCCTCAAGCTCTTCTTTTTTTAAGGACTCTCTTTGAAGTACTCTTTGAGGATAATAGATAAGCGTGCACAAAAGATTCTGCTCTTTCTGGCAAAGCTCTGAAAAAACTGTTCTAACCTTCTCTTTTATAACGCCTGAGGCATTGTTTAAAATATGATAGAACGCCTCATACTCCCCGTGAATATCTGATATGTAGTGCTCTGTCCCCTTAGGCATGTTCAAAACTGCAGACAGATTGATAAGTTTGGTATATACCGCATAGCGGTTTGGATATTCTCTAGATAGAAGTTCTAGATATCTCTGTCTTTGTTGCATACACTCTCCCTGCCTCAAGAATAGCGGACAGCATTAAGATAAATCTGCTCGCAGTCATTTTTGTATAAGGTTACAAAATGACCTTCAGAGTTGTTTTCATCGTCAACCCCAAGCATTGACAGAAGAATTGGAATATCCTCCTTCCTAGCTCCTATCTCGCTAAAGGACAAAGGCATGCCAATCTTTCTGAAAAAGGCTCTTAGCCTTGCAATACCCTCTCGTGCCGTTACGGCCGGATCATCAAAATCCATCTGAGCAAAAAACACTCTGACAGCAAACTGCGCAAATCTCATGACATTGTGACGGTACACATACTCCATCCACGCCGGGAAGATTACCGCAAGACCCGCACCATGAGCCACATCATATAAGGCGGACAGCTGATGCTCAAGATGGTGTGAGGCCCAGTCCTGCTCACGGTCCACTCCACATATATTGTTATGGGCAAGTGAGCCTGCCCACATCAGATTTGCTCTTGCATCATAGTTTTGGGGATCATCTAATACTATCTGCGCATTTTCTATAATTGACCTTAAAAGTCCCTCAC
>JBJEWX010000193.1:0-2056 GCA_051885275.1 Succinivibrio sp.
TGTCGCATTATTAGAATAAATAGAGTTTTTTTTCAAATAATTAGTTTTAGAATCAGACTATAATTAATACATATTCTTAACATTATAAGAAGGAGGTTATTATGACAACCCCTATTAAGTTCGCCGTATTGCTGAAACCATCAGATAATCAGCCTGCACTTGACAGAGCTGCTCAGTATGCTGCTGTAAACCCGGATATCAGTGTAGTTGCTGTAAGGATTATTAACGACTATAAAGATGATTTAAATCAAATCAAGGCAAAAGAGAATTCAGCCTTTGAGTTACTGAAAAGACGTTATGCCAGCATCAGGAATTTTGAGTTAAAACTGATTTTTTCAAAGAATGTTGCCGAAGCTTTTAATGAAGAATGCAAAAATGGAGACTATTCTTTAGCTGTTATTTCTGCAAACAAGCGTCATGCCTTAAAAGATCTCTTTGTTAGCAACATTGACAGTCAGATCATGCGTCAGTGCACAATTCCTCTGTTAGTTGTAAAGGCAGCTTCTGCAACTGCAACCTTAGGTCAGTCAGTGATTCTGGCTATTGATTTTACAGATGCAGCTCAGATTGGTTCACTTGATGATCTGCTCTTTGATGCAGCTTCACGCTTTGCAAAGAGCTTTGATGGAACTCTCCAGATTGCAAACTGTGTAACTCCAGAGAACACCGGTTTGATGGGCGGTAATTTAAGTCAGTCAAAGATTGTGTCTTCAGGTGGTCTTGAAAACCGTATCGGAGTTCATTACAAGCTTGCTGAAGAGTTTGCTGAGCGTCATGGCATTTCACTTGACCATGTGCATGTGATAGAGGGCAGATTAGACGAGGAGATCCCAAGACTGTGCGAAAAGTTAAATGCTCGCATGGTATGTATGGGTACAACTCCAAGAAGCACCTTCTTAGGTTCAATGAACTCATCTGCAGGAGAACTTGTTCTTGAGCAGATAAGAGGTGATATCTTCATTGTAAATTCAGAGAAACTAAAAAAAGCTTAGTTTTATCTCCTTGGAAAATCCCCTGGTATCGTATTTCTATCTCATTGGGTATCAGGGGTTTTTTATTTTTCAAAGAAAGATCTTTTGTCTTACCTTCAATCCTAAACACATGAAAGTGAATAATATGGAAACTGCATATATGATCTGTCAGTTTTTCCTGAGGCATTAGGCATATGAGCTTTCATATTTCAGTCATTATGTCATTATAAAAAATAAGAGTCACACAGGATAATCCTAAAACTCAAGAGTCTCAAGTGGAGCTGGCACATACAGGTTGTCAAGGCCCTCAAGATTTTTATAGTTTCTAAGCATATTTGAATCTAAAGTGGCATGGGACACCCCATCAAGATGTGTGGCTATGATCTTTATATCCTGTTTAGCTCTGCAAAGTACTCTTACATCATCAGTTCCCATCATGATGCTATGTCCTGGGCTCATCTGTGCACAGGCGGCATTTACGGCAATAACTGAGGGCTTGTATTTATCTATAATCTCAAATACCTTTATATAAAGAATGGTATCGCCACAAAGGTAAAAGGCTCCTTTTTCCCTGTTTCCAGACAGGATAAACCCGTAAGCAGTGCCATCAATTCCCTTGTCTTTAAAAATCTTATGTACAACAGGATCACCATCTCCGTGCTCGCATGGGGTGATGCTGAAGGTGATATCATAAAAGCTTACTGTAGCCTCAGCATTTACCACATTTATAAAACCGCACTCTCTCATATAGTTTTCTTCGTTTTTTGTGGGCACAATAACCGGCAGATCTTTTGGTATAAGCTTTTTTGCAGCACTGTCAAAATGGTCAAAATGAAGATGGGTAACAATTAGAGCATCAACATTTAAGAGATAATCTATACTGCAGGGGAGATCATGAGTAGGGTTTCCTTCAGCGCAGTTTATTGTCGTAGGGATTGGAGGATAGGTAAATTTATCTGACAGCATTGGATCTACAAGGAATCTTTTGCCCTGATAGGTAATTATACTGGTTGCGCCTCTTATCTGTTCAAACTTCATAAAAAACTCCTTTGTTATAAACTTAATTGACAATGAGTCTAAAGGCT
>JBJEWX010000194.1:0-9128 GCA_051885275.1 Succinivibrio sp.
ATACATTGCACCACTCTGCATAGAATCCACTGCATTCGATCACGCTGCTTGGAATTGGACAGCTTGTTCAGATGACCGATCAGACCCTAACACGTGAACTTACTGACAAGCTAAATCATATGGAACGTCTGTCTTCATTAGGTAAGATGGCAGCCTCTTTAGCTCATCAGATCAGAACTCCACTGTCCGCAGCTATTTTATACGCAGCAAATCTTGGGAATGCAAAGCTTCCACCTTCAAGCAGAAATGTTTTTCAGAAAAAACTCATGTCACGACTTGAAGCTTTGGAAGCCCAGGTAAGTGATATTCTTATGTATGCCCGTTCTGGAGAGCAGACTGTTAAATCACTGGATGCAGTAGATATTGTTGAAGGAGTAATATCATCAGTTGCTAGTGTTGTTCAAAGAAGTGGTGCAAATCTTTCATCAAAAATAGGTGAAAGACCTATGACAGTTTTAGGTAATGTGACCGCATTAAACGGAGCAATTACCAATTTGGTGACAAATGCCATTGAAGCTGGTGCAAAAAACGTTATGATAAGAGCACAGGCTGATGCTAAGAATGTTATGATAAGCGTCAGCAATGATGGTCCTATGATTGAACAGGATATCTGCAAAAAGATTTTTGATCCATTCTTTACCACAAAGAGTAATGGAACTGGTCTTGGACTTGCAGTTGTTGCCGCTGTTGCAAAGGTTCATCAGGGAGATATCCGTCTTGAATCAAATGCTCAGAGCACTACGTTTACTCTGATTATTCCAAAATATGACGGGATCTTAGAGCCATCAGAGAGTATTCCTTCTGAATCAAAAATTGTGGCATAGGCATTATAAGGAGTTGTATGAGCAATAGTCAGATCTTAATCGTTGATGACGACAGTCAGTTAAGAGAAGCAATTGTAGATACACTGATGCTGACAGGTTATGTCTGTCTTGAGGCTTCAGGTGGAGAGGAAGCCTTAGAGATCCTGTCAAAGAAAAAAATTGATATGGTTATCTCTGACATCCAGATGGGGGCGATGGATGGTCATACTCTGCTTAATGCCATACACGAGAAATATCCTCAGTTACCTGTCCTGTTAATGACAGCCTATGCAAATATCAACGGTGCTGTAAGAGCAATGAGAGATGGTGCTATTGACTATCTGTCAAAACCTTTTGCTCCTGAGGTTTTATTAAATCAGGTATCCCGCTATGTACCTGTAAATAAGTCAACAGGTGGTGAACCTGTTTTTGCCGATCCTGCAACAGCAGAATTATTAGCATTAGCTGCAAGAGTGGCCTCAACGGATGCCACTGTTATGATCACAGGTCCCTCAGGCTCTGGTAAAGAGGTTCTCTCCCGCTATGTTCATGAAAAATCAAGTCGGGCAGCAGGTCCTTTTGTAGCAATAAACTGCGCAGCTATTCCTGATTCTATGCTTGAGGCTACACTGTTTGGTTATGAAAAGGGAGCCTTTACAGGGGCGGTGCAGGCCTGTCCTGGTAAATTTGAGCAGGCTCAGGGGGGCACCATCCTGCTAGATGAAATCACTGAGATGGATCTTGGGCTTCAGGCAAAACTGTTACGAGTTCTGCAGGAAAAAGAAGTTGAAAGACTGGGTTCGCGTAAAACCATTTCACTTGATGTGAGAGTCATTGCAACCTCGAATCGTGATTTGAAACAGGCTGTAGCTGAAAAGAAATTCCGCGAGGATTTATATTACCGTCTGAATGTTTTCCCTCTTCGCTGGCTGCCACTTTGCAAAAGACCAAAAGATATTTTACCTATAGCAAAGTTTCTTCTGTCAAAACACGCAACCGATTCACAGCTGCCAATTCCAGAACTGACTGATGAGGCAAAAATGAAGCTTGCTTCCTATGCATGGCCTGGTAATGTTCGTGAACTTGATAATGTAATGCAAAGAGCCCTAATCCTATCAGTAAACGGTAAGGTTGATGCATCAGCCATTATCCTTGATGAAGGAAATCTGGAGGGGGCAATTGCTGGAAATCTTTCAGATTTTGAGGTTGCAGTGCCTAAGATTGAACCTCTTCAGGAGACAGGAGAAAACAGCCTGTCTTCTTTAGGTGATGAGGCAGTGCGCAGACAAAAGATTCCTCAGGATTTAGGAGGGGAGTTAAAGCAGCAGGAGTATCAGATCATTCTTGATGCTCTGATTGAATGCAGAGGCTCTAGACAGGAAGTCTCAGATAAGCTTGGCATCAGTCCTAGAACTCTCCGCTACAAGATTGCAAAAATGAGAGAACTTGGAATGATAATTCCTGGTTAATGAGAAAACTAAAAATATTATATGATTAGACTTGCCGATTATGTTTTATCTCGCCTCAATGAGGCAGGAATCAACCAGCTTTTTTATGTCCCAGGAGGACAGTGTGTTTACCTCACAGATGCACTAAGGCGCAGTGAAACAGTTAAAGGTGTGGAAATGCATCATGAGCAGGCTGTTTCATATGCTGCTGTTGCCTACTCTTCTTTGAATGAAACATTAGGTGCAGGTCTTGTAACTACAGGATGTGCCGGTACCAATACCATGACAGGTGTTTTACATGCCTATCAGGACAGTATTCCATTAATTATTATTTCAGGTCAGCAGAATTACACGGATACTGTTAAATACTCTGGCTTGCCATTAAGACAGGTTGGTATTCAGGAAGCTGATATAGAGACTATTATGAAACCAGTTACCAAATATGTGGTAACGGTTGATGATCCAAAGATGATTGCCTGGCATCTTGATAAGGCATTGTATCTTGCAACCCATGGAAGAAAAGGTCCTGTATGGGTAGATCTGCCTCTTAACGTGCAGAATACCATGATTGATGAGAAGTCGCTTGCTCGTTTTGTGCCGAATGAACCTCTGCTAAAAGCTAGTGAAGCAGATCTTGAGTATGTCGTAAAGGCCTTTGAAAAATCTAAAAGACCAGTGCTGTTAATTGGTAACGGTGTGCGCTCTGCATCAGCTAAGAACGAACTTATAGAATTTGCCTCAAAACATCAGATCCCAGTTGTAGAAAGCAGACTTGCTCATGATATCCTCTCTTATGACAATCCTTTAAACTTTGGTCTTATAGGCGGTGTTGCTGGTGCCAACCGCTATGCTAACTTCATTGTGCAGAACAGCGATCTGCTGTTTGTTATTGGATCCCGCTTATCAATTGAAGTGACAGGTCCAGCGCGAGCTGATTTCGCTAGAGAAGCTGTAAAGATTGTCGTTGATGTAGACAGAATAGAACATACTAAAAATGGTGTTCATATCGATCGCTTTATTCATGCTGATGCAAAAGCAATGCTAGAGGCACTGCTACAGCTTGAGATAAGAAATACAGATGGGGCATGGCTTGAAAAATGCCACCATTATAAAGAGATCTTCAGTTACTCAAAAGAGGTATCTCAGAAAGAGAACGCTCCTCTTGATATGAAACTATTTATGTTGCGCCTATCAGAACTTGCTCCTGACAATACCTGTTATGTTTCTGATGCCGGTTTCACAGGAGCTGCTGCACCATGTTCAACCAAGCTCAAATCAACCGATAGATTTGTATTGGCATTATCCCAGGGAGAAATGGGGTTTGCACTGCCAGGAGCTCTGGGTATTGCTTCTATGTGGAATGGACCTGTTGTGTCATATAACGGTGATGGTTCCGTTATGATGAATCTGCAGGAACTGCAGACCATGTTCCGTATGCAGAAAAACGTCAAGCTTGTGATTATAAACAACAATGGTTATTCAGGTGTTCGTCATGGACAGAAAGCTCATTTTAGAGGTAAGAGCATAGGTACCGATCCTTCTAATGGTCTTACTTTACCTTCATTTGAGGCTATAGCAAAGGCATTTGGCATTAACTATTTATCCTTAAAAAATGCTAAAGATGCAGATACAGTAATCACAAAACTCTTTGCTGATGACAAGCCTTGCATTTTTGAGGTATATACAGATCCAGAGCAGTTTGATATGCATAACGGTCTTGTTATGTACGGAAAACGAAAGTTTGGCTTCCGTCCGATTGAAGATCAGTCTCCATTCATTGACAGAGAGACATTCTTTAAAGAGATGATTGTTAAACCAATGGATACAAGTTCTGGTGAGCCAGTCTAATCTATCTAATATCCAATATCCTGGAATGCTCCTCTTTATTAAGAGGAGCACGTCATATGGCATATGCTTTGTCTGCATCAATGCATACAGAACACAGAATAATCTAACTATCAGATCTTAATCAAAAATTATAAATAATTAGCTGTCAATGGAAATATTTTTTTATTTAAAGACTGTATACTGATAGGAGGATGACTGTACAGGCAAAACTGTTATTACTCAGGCTGACGAAGGAGAATAAATGGGATCACTAAAAGGCAAAACTGTCATGGTTACCGGAACGAATAGGGGACTTGGCAGGGAACTATTGATCTCATTTGCAGCAAATGGCTGTAACCTTATCGCACTATCCCGTCACTTAGATGACGATTACCTTACATTTCTTGAAGAATTAAAAAAGAATAATAAAGTTGAAGTAAACAGCTATTGTGCCGATCTGTTAGATGGTACTTCTCTAAATGAAGCTTTAAAGAATATCGCAAAAGAAAATAAGCAGATAGATGTTCTGGTAAACAATGCTGGTATTGCTTTTGGTGCTTCTTTTCATATGACTTCAATTGATAAACTAAAAGAAGTTTTGGAAGTAAACTTTGTGGCACCGGTTAAGATCATGCAGTCTATTTCAAGACAGATGTTAAAACAAAGGTCAGGCTCTATCATAAACATAGCATCTGTTGGTGGAATAGAGACTAATCCAGGTTACCTTGCCTATGGTTCTAGCAAAGCCGCCCTTATACATGCATCCGCAATACTGTCTAAAGAAATTGGTCCACAGGGAGTTAGAGTTAACTGCATAGCTCCTGGTCTTTTTGAAACGCAGATGGGGCATTATAAGAATGAAGATGAGCTTAACAAAGTAATTTCAAGAACTTCTCTTCGTCGTATGGGCGATATAAATGAAATTGTTGAGATGGTTCTGTTTCTTGCCTCAGATAAATCGTCGTTTATTACAGGTCAGACCATTAGGGTCGATGGAGGTCGCTAGTGAGAGTTGTTGACTGTTCAGTTAGTAATGCGCTTCGATTAAAAGAAATGGCTAAACGAATGCGCTTAAATGGACTTGAGATGGCAAAGGCAACCGGAGAGAGAGGTGCTCATTTAGGTGGCAGTTTTTCATGTATCGAGATCCTGTCAGTTCTCTACGGAGCTGTACTTGAGTACAATGTTGCCGATCCCAAAAATCCACAACGCGATCGTTTCCTACCAAGCAAGAATCATTGCACCTTGGCGCATTTCCCTGCTCTTTATGAAGCTGGTTTTATTCCTAAAGAGGAACTTCTGGAATTTCAAAAGGATGGTGGAAGACTCACAGGATATCCAAAAAATCTTGACGTGGGACTTGAGTACTCAGGTGGTTCTTTAGGTCAGGCTATAGGAGTTGGTATCGGGATGGCCATATCAATGAAAGAATCAGGGCTTTCTCAAAAAGTATTCGTCATGATGGGAGATGGAGAATTAAATGAAGGTTCCATCTGGGAGTCTTTTATGTTTGCAGCTCACCACAGGATGGATAATCTTGTAGCGATCATAGACAGAAATCATCTGTCATATGATGGCGATACAGAAGATGTTATGGCAATAGAGCCATTAGATAAAAAGATGGAGGCATTTAACTGGAATGTTATTTCCTGTAATGGGCATGATACTCAGTCTTTGCTTAATGCTTTTGCTTCCATAAAAGAAGGTCATCCAAACATCATCATTGCAGACACTATAAAAGGAAAAGGCGTTTCCTTTATAGAGAATCATAGAGAGTGGCATCACCATGCTTTAACTGATGATCAGTATTTACAGGCCAAAACGGAAATTGAAAACAGCTAGTAAATACATCAGACTATCAGAATAACAAATAAAAAAATCGGTATTCAATATGGTAAAAGTTTCAGCCGGTAATCTAAGAGCTTTTGAAAAGCTTGGCCAGAAGGGAAGTATTTTTAATTATGGTCTTATTGATCTTATAAAAGATAATTCTGATGTTAAGGTTTTATCAGCAGACCTTTCCTTATTGTCTGGTCTTGATAAATTCATTAGAAAATACCCAGACAAGTTTATCCAGACAGGTATTGCAGAGCAGAATATGATGGCTATTGCGGCAGGCTATGCAATGGAAGGTCATATGGCTATCGCTACTACTTATTCATCTTTTATTGCAGTAAGAAGTTTAGAGCAGATAAGACAGAATATCTCTAATACCAACGCAAATGTAAAAATTATAGGAACCTTTGCTGGTGTTGTGGCTGCAAAGTCTGGAGTGTCCCACTGGGCAACTGAAGATCTTGCTTTTATGAGAGCTCTTCCAAATTTAACAGTGCTATCTCCTGCTGACAGCCTTGAGGCTATCAAGTGTTTTGAGGCTGCTACAAAGATAGATACTCCTGTATATATTCGCCTGTCTGGTGGCATAAACTGCCCAATGGTTTATACCGATTATTATGACTATAAGATAGGCAAGTTTGTAAAACTTACAGAAGGAGATGATGTTGCAATAATTGCTACAGGTCTTATGGTTAATGAATCTCTTAAAGCAGCAAAGCTTTTATCCGATAAAGGAGTAAACGTTTCAGTATATGATGCCCATACCATTAAACCATTAGATAAAGAAACATTAGATGATATTTTCTCTAGTGTGAAACTCATCGTGACTGTTGAAGAACACAATGTCATAGGTGGTTTAGGATCTGCTGTAGCAGAATATAAGGCAACTAAAGAGAATACCCCAAGACAAATCTTTTTAGGTTTTAATGACAGATTTACAGATGCAGGAAGCCAGAGGTTTATCTGGAATGAGGCAAAACTTTCTGATGAATGTATTTGTGAGTGTGTTGTGTCAATGATGACTTTCATATAGTTTTGCTTCTATCTTGTATAGGGCATTGATGGAATATAGCAAAGTATAGAAAAAATTTATACATAATTTGCACTCTTAATGAAGATAGTTGGTCAAAAGAAGTTAACTAGTATGTTACTAATTTACAACTTGTATGTTTTAATTCTTTCTAAATAAATATTATATGAAACACTAAAAAGTGCACAGATCCTGTAAGCTAGTTGTGCATAAATGAGAATGATGTTTTGTTTCTAGGAATTATTAGTAAAGGTAAAGTAAAAATTATTTTTACTTTGTTGAATACTAACATATGCCTTCTTGGAAATGATTTTGTTGTTTTGTATGCCAAAATTTATGTATTGTTTTTAAGGAAGAGTATGTCAAATCCAGCAGTAAATGTGCTATCTAGAGCCAGAATACATGGAGTTACTGTCTCTATAGAAGACAATTTAGGTGAATCTATACACATCCATATTGGAGACTTTCGTTTTGAATTCACAATAAATGAGTTTATGTGTATTGCAGATAAATTTTACTCGGCGGCAAAGGCTCTAGTGAAAGAATTTAATATTGATCTTGATATGTTTGATTCTTCTGCTTTTGATTGGATGTGGTTTCATCGGTATTCAGAAATATCAAAAATTGAAATTTCTTATGTAAAGTTAAGAGAATTACTTACTAGAGAAAACAGAACAATTAACGGAAAAGTCATTAATAAAATTATGCCAATTTCTGAAACCATAAAATACAAGGCTCTATGTGAGGTTGAGGAAAAAGGCAATACCGACTTAGTTTCTTCTGAAGAGTTAGTTAGATTAAGAGGTTTATACACTTTATTGCAAAGAAACAAATATCCAGTCAATAGTAGGTATATTTTGGTAAACCAATTTTTTCAGATATACGATGGGGATCATCGTTCTGTTTGTTTGTATAAATTGAAAGGCTCTGATTACACAGTCCCTGTAGTTAAAATTACTTTTAATAATGAACAATCGTTGGCACAACAATTTGATATAGAAAAAGAAGAAATCAACAAAAAGGAAAAAATAATAATTCCACAAAAGCAATGGTCTGATGAAATGAATATTCTTGATGTGACTTTTGAGGATTTCATAAATTCACTAATGAAAAAAAAATATAACTTCTTTGTAGTTGATTATCCCTTGCACAATGATTTATTTGAACGTATATCCGATGTGGCTATTGTCATTCCTCACTCAAATCTTATTCAATTTTGCAAAGATTATTTCATATCTTATTATGGAGAAAACGCATATAGACATTACGGTTTTTTATATTCTATGCAAAGAGCAATTTTTATTAGGTTGAAGAACAAAGATGTTTATATTTTTGATAATTTGTGTTGTAAAAGTAAATTTGAAAATTCATTTGTTCCTCTTGATAGGACAATACAAGATTATGCGATAAATAATCTGCAAGAGAATGCTTTTGGTGTTAAGTATTGTAATAAGTTAATAAAACTTATTGTTGCTATAACTTATGCAATGTTTAATTCAAATGGTTTCAATGAAATAGATAAAGAATACATATCAAGAGAAATCAATCACGTAGATTTAGAATTGATCTCAAATTTATTAGAGAAGGTTTTTTTTAAATACACCCATAAATTATTATCTTATATAAAAACAGGTAAGTATGAATTGGCATACAATGAATTTATATTAAACATAGGATACTAATATTTATAAAAGAATGAAAAATTGGAATTCTACATCATCACTTCTTAGTTATATTGCTTCAGAAAATTACTTGATATTACGAGGAAGATCTTCTGTTTGTGAAAATTTTTCTGAAAGCAGTGATTGGGATATTCTGTGTAAAGATAAAGAATTATTTGTAAACAAAATTGGAGCAGAATCCCTTGTAACAGGAGAATACTGTTTTAATTATGTTGCAAGGGTTTCTGGGAAGAAACTTTATTTGGACATTAGAACGATTGGTGATGGATATTATGATGCAGTGTGGCAAGAAAGAATGCTTCAAAATAGAGTTGAATACCAGAATTTTTATATTTTGAATGAAAATGATTTCTATTATTCGATTTTGTACCATGCTCTAATTCATAAAAAAACAATACCAAGTAAATATCAAAAGATATTTAGTAGTTTGGATGATTTTTCAGAATCATCTTTGATAAAACAATTGGCAGACTATATGAAAAAAAATAAGTATTGTGTTTCT
>JBJEWX010000195.1:0-2050 GCA_051885275.1 Succinivibrio sp.
TGCAATGGCACCTTTCATACCTAAGGTACCTTCGGTTAAAACAAGATGTGCACCATAGGCTTTTAGGATATTGCGCCTTTCAACAGACATAGTCTCAGGAAGAACTAAGGTAACATCAAGACCAAGGGCAGCTCCAACTAAGGCAAGACCGATACCAGTGTTTCCTGAGGTAGGTTCAATGATCTTGGTGTCTTTATTGATTAGTCCCTTATCAAGAGCATCCTTAATCATAAAGTATGCGGCTCTGTCCTTAACAGAGCCTGATGGGTTGAGTCCCTCAATTTTTGCAAGAATTGTGGCTTTAAGATTTAATTTCTTTTCAATATTGCCTAACTCGATAAGTGGTGTATTTCCGATTAGATCAACTACTGATTTGTAAACTGTCATAGGTGCTCCGCAAATTTTGTTGTTATGTAAAAGGTTGATTATCTAAAAAGAGCAGTGCTCAAAATTTCACTTTTGTGTATTGTAAATAACTAAAACATAAATGTCTATAAGTTTAGTAGGAATTGCTGGCGGTATTTATCATTAGGATAATAGAATTGTCAAAAAGTGTTTTATTAACAATACTTTACAAAAAGGTAACAAATATACAGAGATGAACTTAGAAAGTTTTACAAATCCTATGTAGCATTCATTTTGTGCGATAGAGCACATACTTATTAAAAGAGAGAAATTTATGAAAAAGTCATTATTAGCTATTGCTATAGCATCAGTTGGCTTTGCAGGAATCGCAAATGCCGCAACAGTTTATGATAAAGATGGTACCTCATTAAAGATTGACGGTCGTGTACAGTCAGTTTTATATAACGGAAACTGGGAATCATCAGCCGGTGAGAATGATGCCTCATTACAGAACTCAGCCCGTTTTGGTGTTGGTGGTAAGACCAAGGCTGGTATCTTCAACTTAGAAGGCTATTCACAGTGGGATATGGCTGATGCTAATGTTAGAACAGGCAATAACATTAAGGCTCGTGACCAGTTTGTTCAGATCGGTGTTGATAATTTTGGTGCATTAAAGCTTGGTCGTTACAAAGGCGCAATTAACTATGTAACTAAGATCACCGACGTTTTTGATGACTTTGGCTGTGAAGCTCAGTCTGCAAATGATGAGCGTAACTCAGGCCGTATCGAGTATACTTACAAACTCGGTGGTCTTGAGGCTATCTTAGGTTTTGTAACAGCAAATGACACTTACAGAATCGAGCATGCTAAGGGCAAAGAATTTAAGATTGAGAATGCCTTCTCTGGTGCTTTAGGCTATACCTTTGAGGATATCGGTATTGGCCCACTGTCTTTAAGAGCAGGTTATGAAGTTGTTGATGGTCAGAATGACGATTACCCATTAGCTGAAGGTGCTCTTCTTGCAGTACCTATGAATGAAACCTTTGACAAGGCTACAACCTATGTTTTTGGTGTTGCATTAGGTAACCCAAATAACGGTTTCTATACTGCAGCTGATTACACCTACAGAAATTTTGACTACTACACAAGAGTTATAACCCTGGCAGATGCATTCAAAGATAAGAATGAAGATCTGAAGGTTAAAGGTTTTGAGTATGTTATTGCTTATACCTTTGATTGCGGTCTGAGCTTAAAGACAGGTTATAATGCAGTAAACTATTCACAAGATCACATATCTAATAAGAACATCAATGGTGTAAAGGTTTACCAGAACCTGGACAATACTATTCAGACAATTCCAGCTTATATCAATTACAACTTTAATCCAAACTTCAATGTATGGGCTGAAGCAAGATTCTCCTTATCTAACAAGGATGATTTAAAGGCTGTAAAGAAGGCTGGTATCACATCATCATATAATGTTGATAAGAATGTCTTAAGCCTTGGCGCAAGATACTCATTCTAAAATATCACTTACTGTTTAAGTATCAAATGGTTAAAAAGGGCTGGAAAATATCCAGCCTTTTTTAATTGTGAGAGCAGCTTATAAAAATTGTGAAAAGGAAATGAATATCTCATAGAGAAATACATAGCAAATCCTTATTTAAGGTGTACAAATGCTGACGATTAAACTAAAATTCAGATA
>JBJEWX010000196.1:0-2040 GCA_051885275.1 Succinivibrio sp.
CTCTAATCTCATTGAGATGCTCTCTGCCATCTCTCCATTTTGAATCAGGCATGCGTCTAATTACACCTGTTCCAGAGCAAGGGGCATCTATCAGCACGATGTCTGCTGACTCATGCATTCTCTTGATAACTTTAGTTGAATCGATAACACGAGGCTCGATGTTAAAAGCACCTGCTCTTTTAGCTCTTTTCTTTAAGTCATCAAGCTTCCACTGCTCTGTATCCATTGCAATGATGACTCCTTTACCTTCCATTGAAGAGGCAAGCTGAAGAGTTTTACCGCCAGAGCCTGCACAGGCATCAACCACACGCAGACCAGGCTTTGCATCAACGAAGGCTCCAATCATCTGAGAACCTGCATCCTGCTGTTCAAACATTCCATCTTTAAAGGCCTTTGTTCTAAAGAGGGCAGAGTTTGAGGTAACCTCAAGGGCAGTGTTTACACCGGCAACAGCCTTTGTTACTACTCCCTCCTCTTTTAGCTGATGGGCAAGCTCATCTCTTGAAACTTTAAGAGTATTGCATCTTATGAAACGGTGGGATTCCTCTCCTAATGCCTTACGCTCAGCTTCCCATTTGCCTTTAAGCTCTGATGAACAGAGCTCTTCTAGCCATAAGGGACAGCCGTCGTTTAGCAGCACTTCATCCTTTGCCTGAGCAAGTCTCTTTTTTAAACCGCGTCTGTCAAAGCCCTCCTCACCATCAAGTTCAGGTAAAGGCCAGTCCTTATATGCGCAAAAAGAGAAGGTAAGTCTGCCCACATGTCTTTCAAAATCTGATGGTCTTTTCAGATTAGAGACAAAGGCAAACAGGGAAAGTCTTGAGAACATGAAGTTAATCTGTTTGATTAAAAATCCCTGCTCAACAGGATCTATTTTTACCTTGTTAAACCAGTAGGCATATGCTCTATCAAGAGAATTGTGCATAACCAGCACATCCTCAAGAATAGAGTTTACAAGTCTTAGCTGGAAAGCTGAAAATCCCTTTCTTTTTGCAAGGCCGCTATGCTCATCTGATGAGCTGAAGCGGTTTGGTTCCCTGCTTTCCTTAGATGAATTATCAGAAGCTTTAAAGAAACGCTTTTCAGAAGAGGTGCCCCTGCGCTTTTCATCTTTTCTAAAAGAGCTGTTTTTCTCAAAACTCTTGTTATGGAAATTTCCATTCTTATGAGAAAAATCCCTCTTTTCACCTCTATTCTGTCCGTTTTTAGGTGAAGAAAACGATTTTTTTTCAAATGTCATAGGGACCTCATTTCTTTAATGTTTTTATCTTGTTTTTAACCCCAAAACCTGACTGCTTTAGGGAAAAACCCTCTCTGTTTATCCAGACGTCAAGACCGTTTCTGACATTACCTGCAACAATTGCCGCAGCAGCACTTGGACTTTTGAATTTCAGATCTCTTGTAAAGACGAAGCAGTTATTTTCAGGATCCAGTTTTAAGGTTCCGTCACCAAGCAGCTTTTCTCTGGTTTCATCAATGTGACCTGGAATTGATGATACCTGCATCAGCACAGCCTGGGAGTCTTTTACCACCACAAAATAAGGCTTGCTTCTGCTGCCTTCAGGATATCCTCTTGCACTGATATTCCTGAGGCTGAAGGTATATAGCTCAAGTGTGGCTGATGGCTTTTGGCTTTTTACAAGTTCCCTAAGCCCAATTAGCTGTTCGTATATTTCAACAGGAATAACAGCATGAGTTCTTCTGCCATTCCTGTCGGTTATAAACTGAACTGCTTTTTGTTCCATAAGCTTTAAACTTTCGTACTGCCAAAAGTCAGTTTCCTGTCTTTGGTTATCTTACTGACGGTATGTTTTCAAGAAGTGCTCAAGTCTATCGCATGCGTCATTTATGATGTCAATTGAAGGAAGGAACACAACTCTAAAATGGTTTGGTTCAGGCCAGTTAAAACCTGTTCCCTGAACAATCAGCATTTTTTCCTGCAGCAAAAGATCCATTGCAAACTTCTGATCATCCTTGATGTTGAATTTCTTATCAAGTTTCGGGAACATGTAAAGTGCGCCGTGTGGTTTTACCACAGTG
>JBJEWX010000197.1:0-8990 GCA_051885275.1 Succinivibrio sp.
ACAAGTTACACTAGCCCGAAAAATATTCCTAAAATTTACTGCTCAATGTCAGATTATAGACTTCTGCTGGCAAGCCTGTTTGATGATATGTCTTAGATTTGCGCCTTTATGGTATAACCATTGAACTGAGCAGCCTCATAAAGATGAGGAATGGTGACGTCTGTATAACTTGCAGTATCTATTCTGTACCTGAGATCGATGCGATCTTCATTACAGATAAGGACTCTGTTTCTGGACACAACCTCATTTACTTTATCCTGCTCTGGCAGATAATTGCTCTTCTTAAGATTGCATTTTGGGCAGGACAGAACAAAGTTATACAGCTTGTCATCTTTAACAAAGGACCATGGGATAAAATGATCTACATGAATCGCCTGTTTTAATCTGCGTCCGCAGTAAAAACATTCATCATATCCAAACTCTTCAAGGAGAATGGCTTTATATTCCTCAAGATTTGTCCTCTTGCTGCTCTCATCTAGCTTATCAAGAAGAGCAATACAGCCAGAGTTGTTCCGATTGGCCTTCTCTATAAACCTTGCCATTCAAAAAAATTGACTTTCTCTATAATGCTCTTTTTCTGACAAAGATACTTATAGGCATCCTTCTGAAACTGAATTATCCTCTCTTTTTTTGAAAAGGAATAAAGAAATCCAAGTCCATCTTTCGAAAAATCAGTAAATACGGCTCCTACCACATATTTTGAGCACTCTTTCATTACTTTTGAAGATATTTCAAGCTGAAACTCGTATGAAAGAGATTCAAAAGGAACTATCTGATCATGGTAGCAAAACTTTGAATAAAAACCGGTCAGAAGCTGATTGATTTTTGCATTGTCATTACCTGTGTGTTGCTTAAGTCTAAACTTAAGCACCAAATTCCAGTATACTTCTGCGAACGTTGAAAAGATTACCTCAAAAGACAGACATAGGTTCTTATCCACATTGTAAAGGTTATCAAGTAATGACTTTATCAGTGCGTATTTATATGAGGTGGTCATTTTGCTGCAAGATGAATAGAATCTTGAGAAAAGGGATGACATATCAAGATCTGATACTGATCCTGTTATGCACTCTCCTTGAGACCTGTCCCACCCTGATGCCAAGTTTTACTCCTGAATATATGAAGCCCAGATAAAAGATATCTGCTAATATCGGTATGATCTTTCATTTTTTGTCAGGATCTTATCCTCAACTCCTGTAAGCAGCTTTTTGTAGATGGTGTCATAAAGGAGTACATTTTGTACATATAGTCTTGTTTCCTTAAATGGAATATTCTCCACATACATGGCTGTATCCCTTTTTTTACCATCATTTGATTTCCAGGCTCTTATACGGTTTGGTCCTGCATTATAGGCTGCAGCTGCAAGTATCCTGTTGTTATCAAAACGATCCAGCATTGCTCTTAAATATGCTGAGCCTAGTCTTATGTTGTTCTCAGGAATAACCAAATCACCTGCTCCTTTATAAGGCCAGCGGTTCTGTTTTGAAACCATCTTTGCAGTTGACGGCATCAGCTGCATGAGTCCAACTGCACCCACTGGAGATTTGATCTGAGGATTTAACATACTCTCCTGCCTTGAGATGCCATACAGGAAAGATAAAGGTACACTGGTATTCTTTGAATACTTGCGATACAAAGATAAAAATGGCTTTGGAAAACGGTAGTCAAGGGCATCCCATCTTTTGCCGGCAATTACGCTTGAAATGGCATAGCTGATATTACCGGATGACAATGCCCATTCTGCCATCATTAAAGCCTCGTCATTAGTTCCGTGTTTTGCAATCTCGCCCCATTCTACCGACTGGTTGCCATCCTTTAATACCCTAAATTCAAAGAATCTTACCGCCGCCTGATTGTTTAAAACTGTGTCAGGCCACTTTGCCGATGCTGACAGCTGCTCATGTTTAAACGCATTCTTTAAGCCTAACTCCTGAGCTGCTAAAAAACCAAAAAAGCTTCTGTCCTCTGCAACAGATGTCATCAGTGTCTTTGCCTCTTCCACAAAGCCAAGCTCTCTTGCAGATCGGGCTTTCCAGTAACGCCAGTTGATTTGAGATCGGTCACTTGCACTGAGATGATCATAGAGGTCATATACAATGTTCCACTGAGCAAACCAGATAGCCTTTCTCATACGCATTAACTTGATATCTTCAGACCACAGCAGTGCAGGTAAATTCTTATCTACCCACAAGACCTCCTCAAGGGTGCCCTGTCTTGATAGAAAGCCCTTAGCTATAATCTGAAAAATTTCAAATTTTTCAGGCTCTGAAATCTTAAAGCGTGAGGCAAATTCGTTAAAGGCGGGAGTCGCGTTTTTAGGATCTATATTTGCGTAGCGCTTAAATGCAAGAACGGCAGCACGGTTGATGTTCTCATCAGTGCCTGAGTGATCAAGCTTCATTACCTCTGAAGGATCCTGATATAATGACATTTCAAGTGCAACTCTCTTAGCAAAAATCGATTTTGCAAGTGTTACAGCAAGATCATCTGTTGTTCCCTTGTAATAGCGGGTTATATAGGCTCTTTCAAACTTATCAAGTCTTGTTTTATCATTTAAATTGCCCTTTGCGTCCCACAGGCGTACAAGCCCTGAACAGGCTGAAGGATAGGGCGTTAACTGAAGATATATCTTTGAGGCAAAAGCAGATGCGGTCATATCCGCCTTGCCAAGTTTCCATAAGGCCTCATAGTAGCGGCACTGCTTGGACATCTGACTCTTAGACAGTCCTGACTCATCATCAAAAGGCTTTTTACCTATAAGCTCTAATACCTTTTTATACTCACCTTTTTCAGATAGAAAATCGATATATTTGTCTTTTAAGATCCTTGAGAGTTCCTGATGACCGCTTTTATTTATGAACTTTTTAACCTCTCTGTACTTGCCTACCTCCATGTCATTTACGAGATACCAGTAGTCAATCCACAGAGCCAGAGGATAATTTTTTAAATATTTCTTCTTGATCTCAAAGGCGGTTGCCGCATCGCCTTTCTTTACAGCCACCTTAGCGTCAGAAAAGTATTTTCTCTGCTGTATAAGTTTGCTGTTAGTTACAAGCAGAGGGTTTTCCTCTGAGTACTCAATCTTAGGGACATAAGCAGATGGGATTGAACTTGCTTTTTTTATGGCAAGCCTGCTGGCACTGCTCTTTTTGGCATTTGAGGCTGTACTCTTCTTTTTATTTTTGACAGTCTTTTTATTCGTTGGGACTTTGTTTGCAGCTTTAGAGCTTTTCTTTGAGCCTTTCTTTGCACCAGATTTTGCATTGGACTTTTGATTATTTGAAGCTTTTGCGCTTTTTACTGCTGTTTCTGAACTGTTTGAAGAAGACTCAGAGGCTAAAGCCTGCCCCTCAATTCCTGTAAGAACCAAAGACAGAAATGTTATAAAAAAGAATGACTTTATAATTTTTTTGATTTTTGTAATTATCATGATCAGTGCCGATGTGTACTCAAAGCCTTATCTAATCATAATTATACGACATCAGCACAAATAGAGTAGCTATTCTCTGGTAAAAACAGTGATATAACCTATCACTAATAAGATAGATATCACACTTGTAAGCACATACCTGTAGTATATGAACAGTCCTGACGGCAATCTAAAGCCCTTGCCCCTGTTTGCCTCCTCAACATATTTAGTCCAGGTCATGCCACTTCCTGAGGTTACAAAAAGCACAAATACTAATGATCCTATAGGAAGGACATTGTTTGAAATCAGAAAATCGCAAAAATCTGTTATACCTGTGTTTGATCCTATAATGTGAACATCAGAGAGCACATTAAAACCTAGGACAGGAAGTACAGACAGACACAGAATCACCACAAAGTTTATCAGTACAGCTTTTTTTCTTGGGATATTAAACATCTCAAGATTTGCCGCAATGATATTCTCAAATACGGCTATCAGGGTTGAAACTGCAGCTATTAGCATGAACAGAAAAAACAGTGCTCCCCAGAAAGAGCCAAGACTCATGTTTGAGAAAACCATGGTCATGGTAACAAAAAGGAGATTTGGTCCTGCATCAGGACTTATGCCGTATGTAAAACAGGCAGGAAAAATAACAAAGCCAGAAAGCAGCGCTACAGAGGTATCAAGAACAGCAATAAAAACAGCCTCATTTAAAAGTCTGTGTCTGTCTGACATATAGCTACCAAAGATAGCAATTCCACCCATACCTGTTGAAAGTGTGAAAAAAGCCTGTCCCATAGCAGCCCAGATTGCCTCACCAAAATTGTTCTCAAGCTTTGAAAAATCAGGCTTTAGATAGAAAGATACACCTTCATAAAAACCGCTTAAGGTAAAAGAGCGCAGAGCCATAAACACCAAAAGGGATAACAGCAGAAGCATTAGAGGCTTTGTAAAACGCTCCACCCCCTTTACCACGCCTAAGGCTACAATCATAAAGGCAGTTGCCACTACCGCCACCATACAGGAGAACAGTGTAGCCGGATCATTTAGGACTGCCTTAAAATTCTCTACAGCCTGTGTCTTGTGTAAATCAGGAACAATGCTGCCTGAGGCAAAACTTATGAAATAATAGAGCATCCAGCCTGTGATTACACCGTAAAACGACATCAGAATGTAGTTTCCGGCAAGCTGCCACCATTTATTGTAATGCCACCTGGCCCCCTTAGATTCTAATGCTTCATAACATCTTGCTATAGAACGGCGGGAGGATCTTCCAATTGCAAGCTCCACGGTTAAGAGAGGAACTCCCATTACTAAAAGGAAGAACAGATAGATAAGTACAAAGAATGCGCCACCATACTGTCCAACAATATAAGGGAATCTCCAAACATTACCTATTCCTACAGCGCACCCTGCCGCAATAAGAATAAATCCAAGTCTTGTTCTAAACTGCTCTCTATCTGAACTCATGAAAAAACCTTATATACCTATACCAAAAATTCTGCTGTAACCGATTAAAAGCACAACCACAACAATGGATGTAAGAATGTAGCGATAATACATATAGAGTTTTAAAGACATGTCAAAGCCTTTACCTATATTACATTCCCTAATATATCTCTCCCACTGCATGCCACTTTTTGATGTTACAAACAATACAAAAACGATTGATCCGATAGGCATGATGTTGTTCGAAACAAGGAAGTCAAAAAACTCTAATATCCCTGAATTCTCATTGAGAATATGTACATCACTGAGTAAATTAAGCCCATACATTGGCAGCAGACACAAGAGGATGATCACCACAAAGTTTAATAAAACAGCGGTAAGCCTGTTAAGGTTGAACAGCTCCATAGTACCTGCAATTGAACTTTCAAAAACGGCTATCATGGTTGAGATGGCTGCAATAAGCATGAACAGGAAGAATAATGTACCCCAGATTATTCCAAAAGACATGTTTGAAAAAACCACTGTCATGGTCAGAAAAAGCAGATTAGGTCCAGCATCAGGACTTATGCCATGGGTAAAACAGGCTGGAAATATCACCACTCCTGAGAGCAGCGCAATTACAGTATCAAAGCCTGCAATAAAAATTGCCTCATTGAGAATTTTATCGCGCTCTGACATGTAGCTTCCAAAAATTGCTATTGCTCCAAATCCAACTGAAAGGGTAAAAAAGGCCTGCCCCATAGCAGCCCAGACTGCCTCGCCCAAATTATTCTCAAGCTTTGAAAAATCAGGCTTTAGATAAAATTCTATTCCCTCTTTAAAACCATCTAGTGTTACAGAACGGGCAGCCATGAAGGCAAGTAGCAGTATCAGAATAACCATTAATGGCTTGGTATATCGCTCAACTCCCTTTACAACACCTAAAGCCACAATTGTAAAGGAAACTATCACAGTCCCAAGTACGCATACAAACATTAGTGATGGAGTTGAAAGCAGGGAGTTAAACTTGTTTAAAGCCTCATCTCTTGAAATGTTATGGGCTATTTCTCCTGTGGCAAA
This sequence comes from Succinivibrio sp., assembly GCA_051885275.1. GTDB lineage: Bacteria > Pseudomonadota > Gammaproteobacteria > Enterobacterales > Succinivibrionaceae > Succinivibrio. Next base: position 5,918 of record JBJEWX010000197.1, read on the forward strand.
TGATAAAAAGTAGTAAAGCATCCAGCCTGCAACTACTACATAAAAGGCCATAAGCAAATAGTTTCCGGAAAACTGCCACCACTTGTTTAGGTGCCACAATGATCCTTTTTTCTCAAGCTCCTCATAACAGTATGCCATAGAGCTTCTTGAGGCCCTTCCGATTGCAAGCTCTACTGTAAGCAGAGGTATACCTAAGGCTAAAAGAAAGAACAGATACAGCAGTACAAAATATGCACCACCATACTGACCTACAATAAAAGGAAATCTCCAGACATTTCCGATTCCTACAGCGCAACCTGCAGCAATGAGCAGAAAGCCTAATCTTGTTTTGAATACTTCTCTTACTTTTCTTTCCATAAAGGAGTTTCTCACAGTTAACCCTGCACTAATGCCAAACTTAATAAGCATCAGGCAGGTTTATATATAATTATTGCTATCTGAATACTGAAATATACCCGTTTACAAACAGAATCAGCACCACAAGAGGTAGCACATATTTAAAATAGTTTTTTAGTTTGCAGCTTAGCTTAAAGCCGGATCCTAAACCTGCCTCCTGAGAATATCTCTCAAAGCCCCAGCCAAAATTCCAGGAAGCGTACAGGACATATACGACCGATCCAAGCACAATAATATTCTGTGACAGAATAAAGTCATACAGATCTAAAATTACACTTCCCTCCCCCATAGGATGTACAAAGGAAAGCACATTAAAGCCTAAGATCACAGGTAAAGCCAGTATTGCAAGGATTACAAAGTTGATACATACAGCTGTCAGTCTGCGTATTCTGAACATATCAAGTGTTATTCCAATGATATTCTCAAATACAGCAATTAAGGTTGACAGAGCTGCAAAGAACATAAACATAAAGAATATACTGCCCCAGATCTGACCATAGTGCATATTTGAAAAAACTGAAACCAATGTTACAAAGATAAGTCCAGGCCCCTGTCCTGGTGATACCTCATAGCTAAAGCAGGCAGGAAAAATTATAAAACCAGAAAGAATGGCTACCACAGTGTCAAGTCCGGCTATGACAAAGGCTTCATTGGTAATGGATCTTCCTTTGCCCATATATGAACCAAAAATCTGTAAGGAGCCCACACCAAGGCCTAAGGTAAAGAAAGCCTGACCTAAAGCTGCGGAGGTTATCTCATAAAGCCTGTCTACACTAAACTTTGAAAAATCAGGATACAGGTAGTATTGTAATCCATCAGCAAAACCAGGTAAAAAGAAGGATCTTGCTGATAAAAAGATTAACAGCATGAAAAGAAGAACCATCATAGGCTTGGTTATTCTCTCCACTCCCTTTCTAAGACCAAAGGCACAGACTGTAAATGCCAGGAGGGTAACTAGAAGGGTGAAGGCTATCTGTATATAGCAGTCGCCTAATAGTTGCTCAAAGGCTCTGCCAGACTGTGCCTGTGAGAGTATTTCACCACTAAAACCGCCTCTGAGCATCTTTACTGTGTAGTAAAGCATCCAGCCTGTAACCATGGTATAAAAGCCCATCAGGACATAATTGCCCATGATCATGAAATATTTGCAGTATTTCCATTTAGAGCCTGGGGTTAAAGTCTCAAAGCTCATGCCGATACTGCGTCTTGATGCTCTACCAACAGCAAGCTCAATTGTGACCAGCGGCACACCCAGAGCCAAAAGAAACAGTAGATAGATTATTACAAACAGAGCTCCGCCATACTGACCTGCAATATAGGGAAATCTCCACACATTTCCAAGTCCAATGGAACAGCCTGCCGCAATTAAAAGGAATCCTAGTCGTGTAGAGAAAAGCTCTCTTGGGGCTTGTTTTAAATTATTCATGGTCTAAATATCACAAAGGCCCGCGGAAAAGATATTTCTTTGGGCCTTTATCAAAAGGTTAAATCAGATTTTACTGATCCATGCGTGCACTGTGCTCATATGGATCTGGCATTGCCTTTGACTCCTGTTGAGCAACCTGAACTTCCTCAGTCTCTAAAGTATCCTCTGATACCAGTTCACTGCTCTGCTCGGCTTGTGCTGCTAACTGCTCTTCAGCTAGTGCTTTAATTGACAGTCTGATCCTTCCGGTATTGTCAATGTCAAGAACACGAACACGAACTTCGTCGCCAACTCTTAAATAGTCATTTACGTTTTCGACTCTCTCCTCAGTGATCTGAGAGATGTGAACCAAACCATCACGGCCAGGCAGAATGTTAACGAAGGCACCAAAATCAGTGATCCTTACTACCTTTCCATCATAGTCATGGCCAACCTCAACCTCAACGAGCAGATCGTTAATACGCTTGATTGCCATTTCTGCTGATAACTGTGAACATGCAGAAATCTTTACAGTACCATCATCCTCAATATCAATCTGAGAATTAGTATCTGCCTGGATTGAGCGAACATTAAAGCCACCCTTACCAATGATCTCCTTCACCTTGTTGGCTGGAACCTTGATGGTAACAGATCTTGGAGCATAAGGAGACAGCTCTGCGCGAGGCTCTGGAATTGCCTTTTCCATTACATTTAAAAGATGGATTCTGGCAGCATGAGCATCAGTTAAGGCATTCTGCATAATCTCTCTGGTGATACCGTCTGTCTTGATATCCATCTGCAGGGCTGTAACACCGTCACGGGTACCTGCAACCTTAAAGTCCATATCACCTAAGTGATCCTCATCACCCATAATGTCAGTAAGGATTGCAACTCTGTCATCTTCCTTTACAAGACCCATGGCGATACCTGCAACAGGAGCCTTTACAGGAACACCAGCATCTAATAATGACAGACAGCCTGAACATACTGAAGCCATGGAAGATGAGCCGTTTGACTCGGTGATCTCAGATACAACTCTGATTGTATATGGAAATTCTTCCATTGAAGGAAGAACAGCCTTTAATGCTCTCTTTGCAAGTCTTCCATGACCAATTTCACGGCGCTTAGGAGAACCTATAAGACCAATTTCACCTACACAGTATGGAGGGAAGTTGTAATGAAGAATAAATCTGTCTGAACGCACACCTGACATATCCTCAAAGGTCTGAGCATCGCGCTCTGAACCTAGAGTACAAGTACCGATAGACTGAG
>JBJEWX010000198.1:0-2020 GCA_051885275.1 Succinivibrio sp.
GGTTATCTTGTAGGTGATCTTCAAAGCGGCTTTTACTGGAATTTTTATGGTGATCTGTTTTTAGACAATACTCTAAATGCTCAGTTTTCATCAGGTGAGGTAGATGCCTCAGATAAGTTTATCCCATGTGGCGCTTACGCCGTTTCAGCTTATGAGAGCTCACTTGCCTCCTCCGATCAGGGTATTTTTGACAGCCTAAAGCTTGGAGCAAAACTCTTTAACTATCCATCTGTATCGCTTTACAGTGCACTTTTGCACTCCTATGCAAAAAACTCAAAAGGCGGAGATCATGAAAGCTTTTCAGCTGCCTCATTAGGAGCTGATCTGTCTTACAAAGGCTTTTTTGTGAATACCTCTTTAAGTAAGGGTATTGGTGCAAATCGCGAATATGCAAAAGACAGTGCTTATTTTCTAATTAGGTTAGGTTATGTACAGGTTTAAAAATACTATGAAAATTAAAATCTCCGTTCTTTCATTCTTATGCGGCATGGCTTTTATCTGTGAGGCTGCAGTGCTGCCGACAGGCGAAATAATCATGCATGGCAATGCTTCTGTTATCCGTTCTGACAAAACCATGCTTATAAATTCAACCTCCAAAAGAAATGTGATTTCATGGGATGATTTTTCAGTGGGTAAAGATTACAGCGTAGTAATAGACTCAAACAGTTATCTGAATCTTGTGAGAAGCTCAAAGCCTTCTGTTATTGATGGAAATGTCCTGTCCACAGGAAAAGGCTGTTTTTATCTTGTAAATCCAAACGGGATCACTGTTGGCGCCTCTGGTTCAATAATAGCCTCAAAAGTGGTTTTATCCACCTCAAAGCTGCAGGAGCAGAATGTCAGCAATTATTTAGATACCGGAGATTTTGAGATAAACCACAAGGGCATGGGTAAGGTTGGACTTATAGGAACTATCACCTCAGACAATATTATCCTTGATGGAAGTCAGCTAATCATAAGAGATATAGCCAACATTAAAAGGGCTACTCCTGTATTTTCCGGGGAGAGCGGTTCTTCAAAGGATATTCTGAAACTTTATTCCTCAACAAAAAGAATTGATGTAGGTGGCGCTTTAGGGGTTGATCTTGAGGCAAAACTTGGAATTGGAGCAGCTGACGGGCTTGTTGATCACACAGGACAAAAAGCCATATCAGATGCTAGTGAGTTTATGGAAATATCATCTGGTATGAATGAGAGTTATTTTATTACTAATGATATTAATCTTGGAAATATAGATGCTCCAATTGGAGGAGACAGAGCATTTACAGGTAGCATTGATGGTGCCTTCAACTCAATATCCTACACTATGGATGTTGCAGGAGGCGTATCTGATAATCTTGGTCTGTTTTCAAAACTTGAAAATGCATCTGTATCTAATCTTAAGATCACCTCATCCTCTGCAACTGTAGACACCCCATCTGACGGACTGTCAGTAGGTGCACTGTCAGGAATTCTGACAAATTCAAAACTTAACAATGTTGAGGTGGATAACTATTCTCTATCCTTTTCAAATCCTGCAAATGCAAAAATATATGCCGGTGCACTGTCAGGAGCTGTTAGGGGAGATGGCACCTACCTTGAAAATGTAACAGCAGGCTTTTCACCTGAGACCGAGCAAAGGCTGCTTTCAAAAAACAACTACACCAAAGGAGCACTCTTCGGAATGGTAAACGGATCAGTAACACAAAAGGGAGATGTCTTTGCAAAAACTCAGAATGACAGTATTGCAGCTGTTGGCTATAACACCACTGATACTGTCTTTGAAAGAGAGTACAAAGGTGTATCAGATTCTTTTGTATATGCTGATGGAGCATATCAGAACAAAGGCTTTTTATGTCCCTTCTTTATTGATGATGATATAACTATTGAGTACGACAAAGATAATCCTCAAAGATATGAGTACAGTTCCCTTGTTGCAAACAGATACTATGATCCTAGGTATTATGTGTCTGTAAACTATGATTATTCTACTGCCATTGAAGATCCTGCAACCTATAGTCATACCTACAGTTCAGTACCT
>JBJEWX010000199.1:0-1996 GCA_051885275.1 Succinivibrio sp.
GTGGTCGAAAGGGTAAGTACTTTAAGCTTACAGGAAGAATTAAACAGGCTGAATTAAGAGGATGCAGTGATACCTATGCTCAAAAATTCTGATATTCTGGACAGGATCACCTTCCTGTCAGGGAACGCTCAAATACTAAAATCATCAGCAACAGCTCCTGTAATGTCCTTGTTTGCACCTCTTGTTACAGATTTTTTTGATGATCTGTCGCATGTTCTTCTAAAGGACGGTGAGGCAAAGAAATACTCTGACGTGGTTGCCTGGGCTTTCTGGATCAGAAAGGCTTCCTTAAAAAAGGAAATGCCACGATATGAAGGAAAAAACAGACTTGGGAGAGGTGTTGCCTTCCATATAGCACCATCAAACGTTCCTGTTAACTTTGCTGTGTCAATGACATCGTCACTACTTGCAGTAAATATTACAGTCGTCAGAGTTTCAAACAAGGATTTTGTTCAGGTTAGGATCATTGTAAAAGCTATAAATAGTCTTTTAGATAAAGAAAAGTATCAGGAGCTGAGGAACTACATCATAATTATCCGATACGAACATGACCGGGTAATCAATGACTATCTATCTTCAATCTGTGATTTAAGAGTGGTATGGGGAGGCAATGAGACTGTATCAGAGCTAAGAAAATCTGCGATTCCTGTAAGAACTGTAGAAATGACTTTCCCTGACAGATATTCAATTGCGATAATAAATGCAGACGAATATTTAAATGCCGATCATAAAAAAGTCGCCTGGAATTTTTATGTTGATACTTACTTTACCGATCAGAATGCCTGTTCATCTCCAAGAATAATTGTCTGGATGGGCACTCACATAGAGGAAGCAAAAGAAAAGTTCTTCAGCGCACTAAAAGATCAGCTGAAAAATTCAGATTACCGCATGGCGTCAATTCTGTCAGTAGATAAACTCAATGCACTTTGTGAGCTGGCGATTGCACACAGAGAGCTAGAAATTGTAAACAGATCTGCAGATAATGAGATAGTAAGAATTAAAATAAGTAAACTTACTCAGGACCTTCTGGACTATAAATGCGCGGGAGGCTATTTCTTTGAATATGATACAGAAACTCTTGAGGATATAATCTGTCTTTTCAATAAGCCTTGCCAAACTATCTCCTATTATGGAATTAAGAAGGAAGAACTGTTAGACCTTGTCATAAAACACGGCGTAAGAGGTGTCGATAGGATTGTTCCTCTTGGTAAAACCATGGAGCTTGAGTTCTTCTGGGATGGATATGACATGATTGAGACAATGTCACGCAACGTTGATATATCAGTAAATTAAGCTCTCTGATAATAGAAAATCGTGATATTTCAAATATGTCAGGCACAAATCTGTTATTGATAAGATAAAATAACCAGATCAAGTTAATGCGGTAAATGCCGATAATAGATGTACGTAATAGTTTTTTGGAGTAAAAATGTCTAATAAGGAAAAATACGTAAACTGTTTTGTCGAGGCTTTAGAAGTGGATCCAAAGGGCGTTGAGTCACTTGAGTATCAGGGAGTTGAATCATGGGACTCTGTTGGTCACATGTCTTTGGTTGCAGCTATTGAAGACGCTTTTGACATTCAGATGGATACTGATGATATTGTGGATTTAAGCTCCTTTAAAAAAGGTATTGAGATCCTTAAAAAATACAACATCGAGATGTAGTTATGGATCTGTTAAAAGGCAAAAGGGCGCTTATTACCGGAGCACACAGAGGCATTGGCAGAGCAGTCATGGAGAAGTTTGCTTCCTATGGCTGTGATCTTATGCTGTTAAATCGACGTGAGGATCCTGCCTTTACTCAGTACTGTGGAGAATTGTCTTCAGAATTCGGTGTGGAAATTGAGCTTTTCTATGCTGACTTTGAATCCGAGGAAACTGTTAAAGCAACTGCAAAAGAGATCACTTCTGCTAAAAAGCAAATTGACATTCTTGTAAACAATCTTACCTAAGATCTTTAGAAATTTAGCTTAAAAAGATCTTATAGATTAATTA
>JBJEWX010000200.1:0-8759 GCA_051885275.1 Succinivibrio sp.
GGAAGCCTATGCTCATGAGTATCCAAACACCTCACTCCTGTCAATGGAACTAAAAAATCTTATTTACAGCAGAAAAAAGTTTGGCCTTCATCATGATGCATACTTCCTTATGTACCGCAAAGTATATAATTTTTTAAAAAATAAGAGGGACAACGACAGACTGCATCTTGCTAATATTTGCTTTTTCCTAAAATTAAAGCAGGCAACGACACATATAGGAAAAAGCAAAATCATTAAAAGCAGAGAGAAGTTAATTGACAGACTTACATATATATGGGGCTGGAGCAGAGGGTACGTAAATCTAATTGGAAATATAGATCAATGGAGCATATCAATGGTGATAAAAATCCAGAATGCTCTTTTTTCCTCTCTGCTTGAAAGTTATCAGTCTCTGTTGCGATTCTCTGTTGACAATAAGATTGAATATGCAATTACATCCGATGATGCAGGTGTTCTCTCTCGAAAGATTTATGCTGCCTTTGACAGATACCCGGGAAAATTATCCTGACCAACAAAGAGTTTCTTTACCTGCTTGAAGAAAATCGAATGACATTTGTCAAACCTTCAAAAAACAGCATCTGCAGACAAGGCTGGCATGCTTATCCAAAGGCTGTAGATGACATAGAAATACTCTCAACCAAAGCTGTATATATTTCAAATCGAGCCGTTGAGATGGTTGCCTGGGCAACTTTAAACTGCCTGCTGACAAGCAGAAGCCATGTCGATGTAGTAGAGTCAGATAGTTCTGTTACCTCTGAAAAGATAAAGCAGCTGTCCTATGATATCAGTCTGTTTTTAAAAAACTATGACAAGCGAGTAAGTGAGTCGTCATTACAAAAACCTAGATATATTGTAAAAGCCATGCTTTTACTGAATTTTGAGAAAGATATTACTAAGGAATTACTGATTTCTCCGTCAGATATAGAAATTGGCTCAACTCTCTCTTGCGGTAGACAGAGAATGTGTCTTGTGGGATCGGTTGACCTTATCTTTCTAAATTCTTGGGGAGAGATCACCTGTAATTCCTATCAGGATGGCGAAAATGGCATTGTTGAAGCTCTGGCAACAATTGTAAGAATTAAATCTCAGGCAACTGATTCAGACTACGGGGATTCACCTTCAAATATCAAAGTTTATTCTTATTCAAAGTCACATAGAGATTTAATCAGATTTGATTTCGAAGCAGTAGTCAGAGGTGTGTTCAGCTGCACTAATGACTATGAGTCTAACTTCACTTTTAACATTGGTCATAACACTTACGAAGCTTCAGTAAACGATGACAACGAAATATCTATAATTCGTCATTCAGTATTTAGAACTTCAGATGATGATGTAACAATTCTTTCAAGATTTGGTATGCGTCCTGAATATGCGCTACAGGTTCCAAGTCTTGTAGAAAAGTGTGCTACTGTGGGAATTATGCAGTATTTCTTCAAGAAAGAAGGTGGTAAGTGGGTAATTTATATTGCAAATGAAAGAAATGAAGTAAAAATCTACCATAACTATATAGGGTCAAAAGCAGAACTTGTAAATGCAATTAACCGTTTCCATACGCAGAACACAGAAGCAAATGAAGGTAGTACTTTAAATTTTAATCTTCCCCAGTACTTTGTATTAGAGGAGGATGAATCCAATATTTATCCTTACACCATTAAAGGAAATTGATCTTTCATAAGACCTCATTTGCTTATCTATTGACTATTCAGTTTTGTGCAAAAAAAGCGACCTGTGGAGATCTCCAAAAATATTCTGATATACTCATACAAACAATAGGCTTAAGATTCTTAACCAGAAGAAATCTTAAAATCAGATAGGCTTGAAAAATAGATAAGGTTGAAAAGTGAATTATCTTGTCAGATACCTTTTACTAGGGTTTACTGTTTTTTTTCTGAGTTCCTGTGGGATTAAAGGTCCTCTATATTTTGAGGAAAGCCAAGAAGAACCTCAGTCAGTGCAGAACAGTGAACAGCAGCCTTCAGCTCAAGAGCAGAACCAGTAGTCAAAAGTTTAGGATATAAAGATGGATTTTTTTAATTATAAAGGCGCCGACTTATACGCAGAAGATATTAAAGTTACCGATCTTGCAAATCAGTACGGAACCCCTCTGTATGTATATTCTAAGGCAACCTTAGAACGTCATATGAAAGCTTTTGAGGATTCTCTGTCAGGCAAAAAACATTTAGTTTGTTTTGCTGTAAAAGCCTGCTCTAATTTAGCTGTTATTAACCTTATGGCAAAGATGGGGGCAGGATTTGACATAGTGTCAGAAGGTGAGCTTAGACGAGTGATTGCTGCCGGAGGAGATCCAAAAAAAGTAGTATTTTCAGGCGTGGGTAAGACAGAAAGTGAAATTGAGTTTGCTCTGTCAAAAGGCATCAACTGTCTGAACATTGAGTCAGAAGAAGAAATTGAAGTTGTAATAAAGGTAGCAAAAAAACTTAATGTGGTAGCACCGGTTGCTCTTAGAGTAAATCCTGGTGTTGATGCTAAGACACATCCATATATTTCTACTGGTCTTAAGAATAATAAGTTTGGTGTAAGCGAAGAAACTGCTTTTGAGCTTTATAAAAAAATGTCAAAGGAGAGTTGCCTGAAGATTTCTGGTATTGACTGCCACATAGGTTCTCAGATGACATCAGGTATGCCTATTATTGAGGCAACTGATAAAATAATAGCTCTTTACAATAAACTGTCAGCTGAAGGTATTAAGGTTGACCATATTGATATGGGCGGTGGTCTTGGTGTTACCTACGACAATGAAACTCCTCCTACCCCAAGTGAGTATTGTGCACCGATTTTAGAAAGATTAAAAAATCTTGATGTTGCAATCTACATTGAACCTGGTCGCGCAATGGTGGCTAATGCCTGCATTCTATTATCAAAGGTTATCTACCAGAAGAATAATGGCGACAAGCATTTCATTATTACTGACACAGGTATGAATGACATGATTCGCCCTGCGCTTTATGGTTCATGGATGACAATTATTAATTCAACGGTTCATGAGTCTGGAGAAGCAGTACTGTCTGATGTTGTAGGCCCTATCTGTGAGAGTGATGACTTTTTGGCAAAAGACAGAAAGCTTAATGTAGTAAATGGTGATATTCTGGCTCTAAGAGGTGCAGGGGCATACGGTTCATCAATGTCATCAACATACAATACCAGAAGACTTCCTTGTGAGGTAATGGTAGACGGTACAAAATCAAAGATTATTAAGAAGCGTCAGTCTTACGAGGATATTTGGAAAGACGAAGCTTTAATGGATTAAAAAGATGCTGTTAAGATTCACAAAGATGCACGGACTTGGGAATGACTTCGTTGTGGTAGATGGAGTAACCCAGAAGGTGTTCTTTTCACAGGAAATCATAAAAAGGCTCGCAGACCGCCATTTTGGTATAGGATTTGACCAATTGCTTTTGGTTGAGCCTCCTTTTGATCCGGAAGTTGATTTTCACTACAGAATATTCAATGCAGATGGTTCTGAGGTTCAGATGTGTGGTAACGGGGCAAGATGCTTTGTGCGTTTTGTTGTTGATCATAATCTGACAAACAAGCGTGATATAGCTGTAAGTACAGTATCAGGAGTACTTCACTTAAAGCTCAATGATGACGATTCTGTGACCGTAAACATGGGGGCACCTGAATTTGAACCAAAACGTATTCCATTTTGCAGTCAGACCAGAATGCCTTCGTACACATTGACTCTGTCAGATGGGCGTACAATCTCACATGGTGCTGTTTCAATGGGCAATCCGCATGCAGTAATATTTGTTGATGATGTTGAAACTGCTCCTGTAGAGTCTTTAGGAAAAGAGATAGAGTGTCACCCTAATTTTCCCGAGAGAGTGAATGTTGGTTTTGCTCAGGTGGTTGATAAAAACAGCATTAAACTGCGTGTCTTTGAGCGTGGCTGTGGTGAAACACTAGCCTGCGGTACAGGTGCCTGTGCAGCTGCTGTAGTTGCAATCGGTCAGGGAAAAGTTAACTCCCCTGTAACAGTAACTCTTCCTGGTGGTTCGCTTAGAATTTCCTGGGGAGGTTCTAAAGAGCCGGTAATGATGTCAGGTCCTGCTGTAAGAGTATTTGAAGGTACCATAGTTATTTAATTCTTAGGAGACAGTGTGGAATTACAAGAAGAGATAGATCTTTTTATCAATTACCTTAGATTTGAAAAAAGATCTAGCATGCACACTGTCTCTTCTTACCACAGAGTTCTTGATCTGGCCTTGCGCAATCTTGTAGCTGAGTTTCCTGATATTCATTCTTTTTCTCAGATCACAACTGAGCATGTAAGATTTCTCCAGAGAGTGTTCAATTATACTGAGTCAGATGAAAAGCGCAGTAATTCATCGGTTTCCCATGATATCTATGCATTAAGTTCTTTTTTTAAATACCTTATAAGACAGGGTATTCTCAAGGATAATCCCTGCGACCAGATTAAAGCTCCAAAAGTTAGTCATCATCTTCCAAAAACATTGTCTTCAAATGAATTAGATGTTCTGTTTAACTTTGAGACTAAAGATAAGAAAGATATAAGAGATATGGCCATTGCAGAACTTTTGTTTTCCTCAGGTCTTCGCGTATCAGAACTTGTAGGTCTAAATTTATCTGACTACGATGAGAGTGTTAAAGAGGTGAGAGTTCTCGGAAAAGGAAACAAACAGAGAATAGTTCCTGTAGGAAGCTGTGCAATAGAGAGAATTAAGCAGTATTTGGCTATACGGGATGAATTTGTACCAAAATCTGAGGCTTTGTTTTTAAACAGATTTGGTAACAGGTTAACCACAAGAGCAGTAGAGCAGAATTTAGATGCACTCTCTGCTAAAGCCGGAGTTGAAACTCACCTAAATCCTCACAAATTAAGACATTCGTTTGCTACAACTCTACTTGAGGGAGGCGCTGATCTGAGAGCTGTGCAGGAGATGTTAGGCCACTCAAGTCTTGCTGCAACTCAAGTTTATACACATCTAGATTTTGAACATCTAAAGAAAGTATATCAGAGTGCCCATCCGGCTGCTAAAAGGAAGGATAAATGAAGTTTTACAGATCTTTATTTCTTAGAGATATTAAAGTTCTTTCCTTTGATCTTGATAATACGATCTATGATTGCCAGTCTGTATTGTCTGCAGCTGAGGATTGGTTTACTCAGTATCTTTGCGATACCTACGGTCTTGGCGGAAAGTATCGTAATTACAGTTACTGGGCTGCGGTTAAATCAAGAATTCTGCATGAGGATATGTCATTAGAAAATGATGTGACTCTGCTTAGGGCAAAAAGTCTTGTAGCAGCCTTTTCTGAGATAGGTATTCCTCTTGGCAGAGGCTTAGATGAGGCTTTAGAACTTGTAGAGCTTTTTATAAAAAAGCGCTCCTCAGGTATAGTCTGTGACTCTGTCTTACAGATGCTTAGAGAATTGAAAGAGAAATATCCTTTGATTGCCATTTCAAATGGAAATCTTGATACAAAAATACTTGGGGTAAATCACCTATTTGAACAGGATTTTAGACCTTCAAGATTTGTGTTCAACAGAAAACCATATCCTGATCTGTTTTTAGAGTGTGCAAAGTATAAAAATATTAAAGCACATGAGATCCTTCATATAGGAGACGATCCTTATACTGATGTATATGGTGCAGTATGTGCAGGATGCAGATGTGTATGGCTAAAAGGCGGCTATAGCGGAATTTCTCCCGATTCCTCTATTCTGAAAGTGTTGCCAGACATAGAAATTAGTTCAATTTTAGAACTAAAAACTCTTTTGCAATATGCGTAATCTGCCAGAGTTCTTCCGAATATATCTACTAAATTTGATATAATTTCTATCCCTATTTAAATATGTTGGAGAGGAAAATGGATGAGCTGTCACAGTCTTTAACTGAGCTTGATAATCAGAATGCTTTATCTGTCATTGAAGGATTAAATGATTCTCAGAAGGATGCGGTATGCGCACCATTATCCAATATGCTTGTTATTGCAGGTGCTGGTACCGGTAAAACCAGAGTTCTGGTGTCACGTATTGCCTGGCTGATTGATCATTACCAGGTTCACCCAAGAAATATTCTTGCAGTTACTTTTACTAATAAAGCAGCCAATGAGATGAGAGAGCGAATTGCCAGGTATTCAGGGAGTCTGGTTGTTCGTCAGCTTTGGGCAAGTACCTTCCATTCTATATGTCTAAGGCTTTTAAGGGCATATTCTGTTCAGGCAGGATTTAAGCCTAACTTTACAATTCTTGATACAGACAGTCAAACAGCTCTGGTAAAAAGAATAATGAAGGCTAATAATATCACTGATAAAGAACTTAAACCCTCAAAGGCAGTATCAATAATCAGCTCTCTGAAAGAAAAGGGCATCAGAGCAAAAGAGTTTAAGTTAAAGAACGCTGAAAAAATAGACCAAAATCATGGTGTTATAAGTTTGATTTATGAGGCTTATGAGGATATCTGCAAAAATGAGAATACAGCTGATTTCAGCGAGCTTTTATTAAGAACAGTGGAACTGCTAGAAAAAGATCCTGATATTAGGGCACTGCAACACAACCGCTTTAAGGAAATACTTGTAGATGAGTTTCAGGATACCAACTCTATTCAGTATAAATTCTTAAAACTGATTTCTAGCAAAGATGCTCATGTTATGGTGGTAGGTGATGATGATCAGTCTATCTATGGATGGAGAGGCGCTGATTACACCAACATGCACCGCTTTTTAGAAGATTTTCCGGATGTATCAAAAAAGCTGTTATCTCTAAATTACCGTTCATCTCAAAAAATTCTTGATATGGCTAATACCCTAATTTCTGAAAATAAAGATCGCCTTATCGAAAAGGTTCTTAAGGGTAATAACGGGCAGGGAGAAAAGGTAACTATACTAAACTGCGCAAACAGTAATTGTGAGTGCAGAGAAGTAGCAAAACAGATTCGCTCTTTATACGATCAAGGAGTATGCTTCAGCGATATTGCCATTCTCTACAGAAACAACTACCTGTCGTTAGGCTTTGAACAGAACCTAGGTGCTTTGAAGATCCCCTACATCATTTATGGTGGTCAGAGTTTCTTTGAAAGAGCAGAAATTCTTGATACTCTGGCTTATCTAAGACTTATCGTAAATGAATCAGATGATACTGCAGCCTTAAGAATAATCAACGTCCCAGCACGTAAAATAGGACCTAAGGTTATAGAAGATCTTAGATCAATCTGTCTTGAGAGAAACTGTTCCTTATATCAGGCTCTGCGTTTATTAGATGCATACGTAAATGGTGAGGGGGACGACAAGAATCTAATTGCGCTTTACAAAAAGGTCAAAGATTTTTATCAGATGATAGAGTCTTTTAAAGATCTGAAAAACAAGCTTAAGTTGCATGAATTTGTCAGAACTGTAATACGAACTTCAGGTCTTGAGGATATGTATATGCTTAAAGATCAGAAAGAAGGTAAATCAGGTGAAGAGCACTCAAGAATATCCAATCTAGGTGTGCTTGTATCAAATGTTAAGGAATTTGTTGAGGAAGCTGAGAAGACAGACAGCAATGAAAACGGAATATTATCAGAAGATCCTTTGCTGACCTACCTGTCAAATACCTCTCTTACAAGTACCTCAGAACTTGACGAAGATGGTTCAAGCGGAAGCAGAACCGCGGATGCTGTAAACATTATGACCATCCACTCATCAAAGGGCCTAGAGTTCAAGCATGTATTCTTAGTTGGATTTGAAAAGAATATTCTCCCATCTGAAAGAACACTTAATAGTTTTTCTAAACAGGCGCTAGAGGAAGAACGACGTCTTGCCTATGTAGGAATAACAAGAGCAAAACAGAATCTCACTATTTCCTTTGCCCATAAGCGCAGCCTGTTTGGTCAGATGCTTACATCTGGAGCAAGTGATTTTCTGATAACTATAGTGGAGACATATAGGTTAAAAACACCTTCAGATAGACCATTTACCATCAAGACCGTATCAAGTTATGGTGACTAGATGGCTACTCATGGATCTCTAAAGGAAGAAGATCTGGATCTCTAAAAAAGGTCATCTTTTTTCCTGTGAAGGAATCCAAACGGATTTCTTCACATTTTATTCCCCTGCTTTCTAGCAGCTTTACAGTCTTTTCAACATCATCTACTCTGAAAGCTAAGTGCCTCAAACCTAAGGCTTCAGGTGAGGAAACTCTTTTAGGTGCGTTTGGTTTTACGAAGAGTTCAATCTGTGCGCTGCCACATTGAAGATCTATTTTATAGTCTTGAGTCTGCTCTCTGTAGTTTTCAGCAATTACTTTAAATCCAAGTTGCTCTACATAAAAATGTTTTGCCTTGTTGTAATCAGAACAGATTACTGCAATATGGTGAATCTTATTGAACACTCTGCTACCTCGCAATAAAAAAGTTGAGATATTAAAAGGATTTTATGATAAGATGACTAGTACAGTCATTCTGACTGTAAGCCCCTAGATGTTTAATTATATCATGATCAGGGGATCCTTGATTTTAATACTTGTTTTTAAGAGATTTCTTATCCTAGATCATATTTCCTGTATGATCGTTAGTTATTTAGTCTATCTATGAATCTTACCGAACTAAAAAATACGCCTGTTGCTCAGTTAGTTCAGATGTGTGAGCAGAATGGCATCGAGAACGTTGCTCGTTTAAGTAAAAAAGAGATTATCTTCCAGTTATTAAAATTTTCATCAAAAAATGGTGAAGATATCTACGGCGATGGTGTCATTGAAATATTACCTGATGGCTTTGGATTCTTACGAAGTGCAGACA
>JBJEWX010000201.1:0-1989 GCA_051885275.1 Succinivibrio sp.
ACTTGAGAATAATCCTAAAATTGGCATGCATGGGCCGAATATTTCTACTTTTAATAAGCGATGTGACGATCACGATGCCTATAGAGCCTGCGCAGCCTTTATAAAAGCCCATAATTTAAAAGAGCAGAAATTCAAGTATATAGCCGGCACCATGTTTATGGTCAGGGCTGAGCTTCTTGAAATGATAAAGAAACTTAACTTTACCCAAAAGGATTTTGAAACTCCCGATCAGACCCATGAAGGCTGTCAGATGGCTCATATCTTTGAAAGATTTTTAGGTTATGCCGTAATTTCTCAGGGCTTTAAGATTACTGACTGTACCACAAATGTTTTTGTCTCAGAGCTTGTTTACCTGCTGCTTAATCTTAGAAAAATAATCATGACCTCAATTTTTACAGTCAGAATCACAAAAAGAAACAAGCTGTTAGTCAAGATCCTGAAAATACCAGTGCTTGCTATACCCCTTAAAAAGAAATCCTAAGTTTTCTGTTGCAAAGATCAGATTATCAGATAATCATAAAGCAATTGATGCAATATTATCTGATAATAAAGAGAACTCTGTAATTATAAATAAGTTATAGCTAATAAGTTATAGCTATTGTAATTAGGGAACAAGCAGAATAACTAATATCCTGTGATATGTTTTTCATGTGCTATCAATAATTTGATACAATATTACAATATAAAATCAGTCTTTTAGGGGTTATTATGAAAGGTATTTTACTTGCAGGTGGCAGTGGCTCAAGACTATATCCGCTGACTAAAACCACATCAAAGCAGCTTTTACCGGTTTATGACAAACCTATGATTTATTATCCTCTGTCAACTCTGATGCTCTTTGGGATCAGGGAAATACTTATCATTTCTACCCCTCGGGATCTTCCAAATATTGAAAAGCTCTTAGGTGACGGCAGCAGGTTTGGTTTGGAACTCAAATACAAGATCCAGGAAGAGCCTAACGGTATTGCGCAGGCTTTTATTTTAGGTGAGGATTTTATTGAAGAAGAGGATGATGTCTGCCTGATTTTAGGTGACAATATCTTCTATATGGGAAGTCAGTTTGGTGAGTTCAATGAGCAGGTTAAAAAGAATCAGGGCAATATGGCCACCATTTTTGCCTACCACGTAACTGATCCTGAAAGATTTGGTGTTGTTGAATTTGACAAGGACCGAAATGCTATCTCAATTGAGGAAAAGCCTGAGCATCCAAAATCTAATTATGCCTCAGTTGGCTTGTATTTCTACCCATCTGACGTTGTAAAAAAAGCAAAATCACTCAAACCTTCAGCAAGAGGTGAATATGAGATCACCGATCTGAACAATCTTTATCTTAAGGAGGGGAGACTCTCTGTGGTTCCTATGAGACGAGGCAATGCCTGGCTTGATGCTGGTACTCCAGATTCTCTTATGGATTCAGGATCATTTGTTCAGATTATTGAAAAACGTCAGGGACTTAAAATAGCCTGCATTGAGGAAATCGCCTATAAGCAGGGATTTATTGATGACAGGATGATGCAGTCTCTGATTGATGAGCTTAAGAAAGGTAACTATAAGGATTATTTAATTAAAGTTTTAGAGGAAAAACATGAACTTTATTAAGACACCTATTGAGGGCGTTATTATTGTAGAGCCAAAGGTATTTAATGATCCACGCGGATATTTCTTTGAAAGCTACAATGAAAATGAGTTTAAGGCAAACGGTATTGATTGCAGATTTGTTCAGGATAATCAGTCCAAATCAAGCTATGGTGTAATCCGTGGACTTCACTGTCAGAGAGGAGAGCACTGTCAGGCTAAACTTGTAAGAGCACTGCTTGGCAAAGTTTTAGATGTTGTGGTGGATATCAGAAAAGACTCTAAGACATTTGGTCAGCATGTTGCCGTTGAACTTTCAGATGAGAATCAGCGTCAGCTGTTTATGCCAAGAGGCTGTCTGCATGGCTTTAGTGTACTGTCTAAAGAAGCTATCTTTGCCTATAAGGTTGATAA
>JBJEWX010000202.1:0-8753 GCA_051885275.1 Succinivibrio sp.
CCTGATCTCAGGACTTGCACCTGTTAGCTAACGTACATGCCGTGCACACAGAAAAAGGCCTGCATCTGCAGGCCTTTTTCTTTTGAGCGTTAAGGATTATTCCTTCTTCTGTCGCTCATCAATAACACGCTTTGACTTGTGCTCAGAACGGGTGTTCAGATCGCCATCCTTGTGAACAACAACAGAATATGGCTTAACACCGATACGAGCCTTAAGTGACTTGCTTACAAAATCAGCCACTGCATCATCACTCTCAAGATTGTCAAACTTCTTCTCAATCTCTACAGAGTACTTGCAGGTAAAATCCTTTTCAAAGATTCTAATCAGGTATTCACCGGTAATGCCGTCAATTGATCTGATTACAGCCTCAACGTCACTTGGGAATACGTTCACAGCAGATACAATGAACATGTCATCCTTTCTGCCAAGTACATGGATCCTGCCATGGGTTCTGCCACAGGAGCACTTGGTCTGATCAATCCAGCCTATATCACCAGTACGGAAACGGATCAGAGGACGGGCATGCTTTCTTAGAGTTGTAAATACAAACTCACCCTTCTCACCAGGAGGTAAAACCTTTCCAGTCTCAGGATCAACTGTTTCAACCAGAATGTGATTCTCAGCGATATGCAGACCGTCTTTTGCCTCACACATTGCAGCGCAGGCACCAAAGATGTCAGACAGACCGTAGAAATCATATACCTGTGCGCCCCAGAGCTCTTCAATTGCCTTACGGGTTGCATCAATAGAACCGCCAAGCTCACCTGCTACGATGATGGTCTTGATGCTGAGATCCTTCTTAGGATCAATTCCGCTCTTAAGAGCCTTCTCACCTAACTGCCAGGCATATGAAGGCGAAGTCCAGATAACAGTTGGCTTATAGGTCTTTAATACCCATAAAAGTCTTTCAGATGGCAGTGTACCGCCCCAGATGCACAGAGCACCGGTTCTCTGAGCGCCAATAACGTCAGGACCACCAACATATAAGGAGAAGTTTAAAGCATGGACATAGCGATCGGTAGGTCTCATGCCAACCTGCCAGAACCAGCGGGCTTCAGTTTCCTGGAACTCATCAAAATCCTTCTGGGTAAATGGGCTGATGGTTGGAACACCGGTTGAACCTGAAGATGTGGAGATAAATACTACTTCCTCCTCAGGTACAGCACACAGTTCGCCAAGGAAAGATCCTACGCCCTGGGTATCGCGCTGAGTTTTCTTATTGATAAATGGGAACTTCTCAATATCTTTTAAAGACTTGATGTCAGATGGTTTTACACCAGCCTCATCAAAGGATCTCTTGTAGTAAGGAGAATTGTCATAGGCAAACTGAACAATTTCCTGTAAATCCTTTAACTGATTTGCTTCAAGCACATCACGTGGAGCTGTCTCAAGAGCCTCATCCCAGAATTTTGATTTATTGATTGGCATTTTTGTATTCCTCAAACTAATTAAAGTGTTTATTTATAAAATTCCATTTAGCGTCGCGCCCCTGAATAATCAACTTAAGATCGTTATCATCAAGGTGTTTAAAGCGCCCCTGTTTTTTGATGTATGCGCTAACATCAGAAAATTCTTTTGGTCTTCTGTTTAACTTGAACTCACCGTTTTCAAACTCTGCAAGATACCACAGGCCACAGTCTACAACTTCCTTTGCTGCCTCAATACACTCATCTGTCTTAATTCCCCAGCCGGTAGGACAAGGGGCAATGATGTGTATGTACTTAGTTCCTCTTATGGAAGCTGCCTTTTCAACCTTCTTCATAAAGTCCTGCAGATACCCCACACTTGCAGTTGCCGCATAGGAGATCCCGTGGGCAGCTACTATCTCAAACATATTCTTTTTAACCTTGAGATTGCCGTGCAGATTTGCTCCTGCAGGAGTTGTAGTGGTTCTTGCTCCAAAAGGAGTAAGAGAGCTTTTCTGAATACCGGTATTCATATAAGCCTCGTTGTCATAGCAGATGTACAAAACATCATCATTTCTGTCTATGGCACCTGAGAGAGCCTGAATACCAATATCAGCTGTACCGCCGTCACCGGCAAAACCAACTATCTGAAAATCCTTCTGACCTAAGGCTTTTAAACCAGCCTGCATTCCGGTCATCATTGAGGCAGTGCCTGCAAAAGTTGAAATCATTGCATTGTTTGCAAAGCACAGCTGTGGAAAATTAAAGCCAACAGCTGACATACAGCCTGCTGGTAATACAGCAACTGCTCTTTTACCTAACACCTTTAGGGCGATTCTTACAGCAAGTGAGCCACCACAGCCTGCACAGGCCTTGTGTCCGTAGAAGAACTCATCATCTGTCAGAGTATTTACATTAACTGCCATTATTCATTCTCCATAAGACCTACAAAGTGAACCCCTAAAACACCCTCTTCAAGGTCCTCAAAGATTTTCTCTATCTGCTCTTTACTTATGTTTCGCCCACCAAGACCTGCAATAAAGTTTGAAGTCTTAAGATTTATTCCACCCTGCAAAAGTGCAGAGTTTACGTTAGTAAAGACAGTACCCTCATTGCCAAAGGAAATATCCTTTTCAAGAACACCCACTGCCTTTGCACCTGACAGAGCCTCAATAAGCTCCTCCTTTGGGAAAGGTCTTAGGTATCTGATCCTTAAAAGGCCAACCTTTTTTCCTAAAGCTCTTAATTCGTCCACCACAGTCTGAACTAAGCCTGCGACGGTTCCTAGGGTTACAATTACAAACTCGGCATCATCAGTCTTATATTTCTCAACTAAGCCTGTATACCTGCGTTTGAAAATATCGTAAAACTTATCCTCACACTCTCTGATAACTTCCCTGGCATTTAACAGACCCTGATGTTCATGGTATTTAAACTCAGTATTAGTGTCAGGACCTGCTGAAAATCCAAGATTTACAGGATTATCAAAATCAATTCTGTTTTCGGTGGTATAGGCAGGTAAAAAATTGTCTGCAAGCTCTGCCTCAGGTACATCCACCACCTCGTAGGTATGGGTAAGGGTAAACCCATCAAGATTTGCCATATAAGGAGTTGATACCTGCTCGTGCTCTGCTATATAAAAACTCATCAGAGCAAGATCAAGGGCCTCCTGAGCATCTTTTGCATAGGACTGGATCCAGCCATGATCAAGCAGAGAGATGGAATCACGCTGATCACCGTAAATATTCCATGGCAGTGCGGTTGAGCGGTTTGCATTCATCATCACAATCGGGAATCTGCCGCCTGAGGCATAAGTTAAGCACTCAGCCATATATAAAAGTCCCTGTGAGGAGGTTGCAGTAAAGGTTCTAGCACCAACCGCTGAGGCTCCTATTGCAGCACTTAAAGCAGAATGTTCTGATTCAACATGAATAAACTCTGCCTTAAGCTGTCCCCTCTCAACAATCTCTGACAACTTCTCAACAACGGTTGTCTGAGGGGTTATAGGATAGGCTGAGATAACATGTGGTCTTGCCAGGGTTACACCCTGAGCAAAAGCCTCGTTGCCTGATAAAAACTTTTTAGTCATCTTATTTCTCCGCCTCCATAGCAATTGCCTTTTGTCGGCAGATCTTTGCGCAGATTCCGCAGCCTTTACAGAAATCATAGTCAATGCTTATGCCATTTTCTGCCTTGGCAATCACACCATCCGGGCAGTACAGATAGCATAAATAGCAACTGTTGCACTTATCTTTATCGCATACAGGCTTTTCATTTCTCCATCCGGCATTGACGGTTACAAGTCCAGGTTTATAGGTTGGAGACTGAGGTATATCCTTAAAGGTAAATACCTTTTGAGCTCTCATTTCTACTTTCATTTACTCCCCCACGACCTGACTGAAGGCTACATTTACAGCCTCAATGTTTTTTTTCTGAAGTTTAGGTGGCATGTTGTCCTGTATAGCCTTAATTACAGATTCAACACTGATCCTGTCACATACGGCTGCAACAGCCCCTAATAAAACGGTATTGGTAATTGGAAGACCTAAAATTCTCTCGGCAATTGACACTGCATCAATGCAGACTACTCTAGGATCTGTGATTATCTTTTTGGTGGAAAGGATAATTCTGCCGTTTGCTTTAAGCGAAGAGAAGGCATTGTCATTAAAGAGAGTATCATCAAGATATACAACAATATCTGCTGTACTTAGCTCTGAGCGGTCGCCTATTTTAGCCTCTGAGAGCTTGGTAAAGGCTCTAACGGGTGCACCGCGCCTTTCAGGACCAAAAGAGGGGAAAGCAAGAGCAAAGCGGTTATCCTCGTATAGAGAATAGGCTGCACCTAAAAGTCTGGCTGCTGTGAATGCACCCTGACCGCCTCTGCCATGCCATAGAATTTCGAACATATATCTTACCCTGCCACTTTTTTGTTATACGCAAATATAGCTTTTGCTTATATTTAAGTGTGACAAAGTATCGTTTATATTATATGCCCTGTCTAATACTATTATTTGATAGTATTATATAGTTTTAATCTATAACTTGATTAAGCCCTGCATCTATCTGTTTTGTGACAGAGTTTTCGTTTTAGGTTGCGCTCAAGCCCCTTTGAGCAAAGTAGTGTTTTATTTCCTGTATATACAGACTTCCCATGGTGCTTAGGATCTGATTTTTTTTGGTTATGTATCCTATGCTCATATTGTCATCCTCATCCCCATCATCAGGTCTGAAGGGAACTGCAATATAGTCTCCGCCGTTGAGCTCTTCACAGATGATTCCTGAGCAGAGGGTAAAGCCGTTTAGCCCCTGCATCAGATTTAGCATGGAGGCTCGGTCATTCACTTTTACAGTTCTTAAATACTCTTTAGTAGAATAAATTTCTTCGGCAAAATAAAAAGAGCTGCTGTCTCCCTGTTCAAAGGATAAGGATGGATAATCAGCCAGATCTTTGAAGGTGATTTCCTTATAGGAGGCTAATGGATGCTCCTTATAGAGGTAAACATAAACCTGGCAGTCAATCAGATGATGAAATTCAAGCTCTGCAGAATTTAAAAGCTTCATGATCATATTGCGGTTAAAGTTTGACAGATAGATGATACCAATCTCACTCTTTAGGGTGTTAACATCATCAATTACATCACGGGTCTTAGTCTCTCGTATGGCAAAGTCATACTCAGCGGTATTGAATTTTTTTACCATTTCCACAAAGGATTTGGTTGCAAAAGAATAATGCTGGGTTGAAACACCAAACTTTTTCTTTATATTGCCGTTCTTTCCAAATTTCTCTAAAAGAGTGTGGTAGTGAAGTATCACCTGTCTTGCATAGGTAATAAAATCAACTCCGTCATTTGTAAGAGTTACACCCCTGCCTGAACGGTGGAAGATGGTAATTGAAAATTCATCTTCAAGTTCATGGATTGCGTTTGAGAGACTTGGCTGAGAAATATATAAAATCTGAGAGGCTTTATTGAATGATCCCGTTTCTGCAATAGTGATTGCATACCGTAATTGTGTTAAAGTCATGGATACCTTCTGATGAAATGATAATTCTGAAATAAGAAATAAATTTGAGGGTTTTAAAATTAAGCTTTAAAAATCCGACAAATCCTAGTAATATAATAAGTATTATAAATGGTAGGGTATTTTTATGAAAATTTCAACTAAAGGTAGATATGCTTTAAGACTTATGCTTGATCTTTCCGAGCATAGAAATAACGGTTTTGTCACTCTAAAAGAGATTGCCCAAAGACAGGATATCTCAAAGAAGTATTTAGAACAGATCATACCTATCCTAAACAGGGCTAATCTTTTGCGTACATCAAGAGGCTACCTAGGTGGCTATCAGCTAAGCCGTGAGCCTGAAAACTACACGGTAGGCGAAATCCTAAGGCTCACCGAAGGCAGTCTTGCTCCTGTAGCCTGTCTTGAATGCGATCCTGTTGAATGTCCTAAAAAAGCTCAGTGCCCTACTCTGCCGGTGTGGAAAGGTCTTTATGATGTTATAAACAACTATCTTGATTCTATAACTCTTCAGGATATCCTCGACCGTCAGCATTCCATGTATGCAAATGACTATATTATCTAACCGGTCAGCCTCTGTCGCTTAGGTTGCAGATAACAGAATCATAAGAAACATGCCTTACATTCAGCATAGAAATATGTTGCATGTTTTTAGGGTGTCTTATGGTCATAACGCACATAAAATTACTGTCAAGGTTACGCAGTGCGTTATTGTTAAACTTTAAAAGCAGACTTCCCTTCTTTACCTTCTGCCCTGCCTGAACATTTAAGGAAAAACACTCCTTTGGATATTTGCTGTATTCAAGCCCGACATTGATAATGATCCTGTGTTTTCCGCATATCAGGCTTAAGGCATTTGAGTATTCTGAAATTCTTTCAACAACGCAGTCACAGGGAGCCCTAACCGAATCAGCAGAGGGCAGCACCCCGATTGAAAAACCGAAAATATCTCTTGATATATTGATGTCAGTGATAATTGAAGAAGGAATAACATCTCCTTCAAAAGGGGAGACAATCTGAACGGACTGCCCCTCTCTGAAAAAGCGTAACAGCCTGCCAAGATAGATTACCAGATAAAGGGCTAATTTATTGTTTCTACTGCTCATGTTGCCTAAACTACAATAAGTGCTGATTTAAGGATAGCTTAGAGTATTGTAAGGCTAAGGCAGTCACACTTCCATAAAAATAATCAGGCTTTATGACATGCGCCAAAATATAATAAACCACTTTACACAGAAGAATCAGGCAGGAGGGAAGCTATATTCCTCTCCTGCCCTTTTCAGAAATGCTCTTTAACCGTAGAGATTTTTTGAGAAATATCTGTCAGAACGGTCAGGAGCAATAAAGACAATATTTCCCTTAGCTCCCTGCTCAATCAGTTTTAATGCAGACATGAAGGCGGCACCTGTTGAGGAGCCTCCAAGAATACCCTCTGTTTTTGCGAGGATCCTAGATCCTTCAAAGGCTTCCTTGTCTGTAACCTTGATTACTCTGTCAACTAGGGACATATCCATGGTATCTGCAATAAAGTCATTGCCAATACCCTCAATATCATAATCTGCATGCTCTCCGCCACCCATAGTAGATCCGACAGGATCAGCCAGGATACCTTTTATACTGCTGTTCTGCTCTTTTAGATATCTGACCACACCAGAATAGGTACCGCCTGAGCCTGCACCAGCCACAAGATAGTCAATCTCACCGTCAAGATCTGAATAGATCTCAGGACCTGTGGTCTCATAATGGGCCTTTGGATTTGACATATTCTTAAACTGCTCAAGAGAAACTGAGTTCTCAATTTCTGCTCTCATCTGCTCGGCCTTTCTTGCGGCTCCAAGCATTCCATCCTCACGTTTTGTATGAACAATGGTTGCGCCTAAGGCACGCATTAAAACCTGTTTTTCCATTGAAAACTTCTCTGGCACCACAAAGATAACCTTAAATCCCTTGTTTAAGGCTGCAAAGGCTACTCCAAGACCGGTATTGCCGGCAGTTGCCTCTATAATGGTATAGCCCTCTTTGAGTCTTCCCTCCTTTATGGCATCCTCAACCATATAAATTCCGGTTCGATCCTTAACAGAGCCTGAAGGATTGTAATACTCAAGTTTTGCAAACAGGTTGACCCCTTCTTTTTTTGCATAGGCATAATTTAACTTTACTAAAGGTGTTTTGCCTATAAGATCATGCATGGAATTGTAGTAATGCATTTTATTTTGATGCCTCCTCAATAGCCTGCTCTAAATCGCGCAACAGATCATCGGCACTCTCAATTCCAACTGAAAGACGGATGAGGTTCTCAGTAATGCCTACCGCATCTCTTACTTCCTTTGGAATTGCAGCATGTGTCATAGTTGCAGGATGGCATACTAAGGACTCCACACCACCAAGACTCTCTGCAAGAGCCACAAGTTTTAATGATCTGAAGAATTTGTGGATATCATAGTGCTCTTTAAGTTCAAAGGAGATCATGGCACCACCGTTTTTAGCCTGACGGGCGTTGATTTCATAACCCTCATGCTCTTTTAATCCTGGATAGTAGATCTTCTTGACAGCCGGGTTCTTCTGCAGGGCAAGAGCTAGCTTTAAAGCATTGTCAGTATGACGGTCTAATCTTACTGAGAGGGTTTTTATGCCTCTAATCAGCAGAAAGGAGTCAAATGGACCTAAAACTGCACCTACAGAGTTCTGTATAAAATAAAGTCGCTTTGCCAGCTCTTCATTATCTACCACAACAAGACCTGCAACCAGATCGGAGTGACCACCTAGGTATTTGGTTGCTGAATGGATAACAATATCCGCACCAAAGTTAAGTGGTTTCTGAAGATATGGAGTCATAAAGGTATTGTCAACAATGGTGAGAATTCCATGAGCTTTTGCAATATCAGCAACCCCTTTTAAGTCAGTAATGCTAAGCAGAGGGTTTGTAGGTGTCTCAATATAGACAGCTTTAACCTTGTCGGTTATCTTCTGTTCAATAAGCGCAAGATCACTTGTATCAATGCTCTCAAACTCAAGTCCAAACTGCTTGTATACCTTATCAAGAAGTCTGTAGGTTCCACCATAGACATTTGAGGAGATTAAGATCTTGTCTCCGGATTTAAAGAGATTTAATACAGCAGAAATTGCAGCCATACCTGAGGCAAAGGCAAGTCCGTATCTGCCATCCTCAAGCTCGGCAATTAAAGCCTCAAGCGCTGCTCTGGTTGGATTTCCGGTTCTTGAATACTCCCATTTTGGAGACAGACCGATATCCTCCTGCTCATAGGTTGAGGTCTGATAAATTGGCACATTCACAGCTTTAGTCAGAGGATCACCGTATATTCCACC
>JBJEWX010000203.1:0-1987 GCA_051885275.1 Succinivibrio sp.
TATTGCATCTAATGAAATTGAGAGTTTTATATCACTTTGATAAAATCAGAACAATTAAGCAGTTAATGTGTATATTGTTACGGAATTTGGAGTTAAAAAATGAGTAATACTGTTGGTGAAGAGGAAAGAATACCTCGCAATTTCATTACCGACATTATTGATGAGGATTTAAAATCAGGTCGAGAAGATCATGTTGCTACCAGATTCCCTCCAGAGCCAAATGGCTATCTTCATATTGGGCATGCAAAGTCCATCTGTCTGAATTTTGGACTTGCAAGAGACTATAAAGGAACCTGTAACTTAAGATTTGATGATACTAATCCTGAAAAAGAGGATATGGAGTACATCAACTCCATAAAAGCAGACGTCAAATGGCTTGGCTTTGACTGGACAGAAATCCGTCATTCCTCAGATTACTTTGACAGACTTTACGGATATGCTCTGGAGCTTATAGATAAGGGATTAGCTTACGTGGATGAATTAACTCCTGATGAGATCAGAGAGTACAGAGGCACCCTTACAGCACCAGGAAAGGACAGTCCTTATCGCAACAGACCTGTTGAAGAGAATAGAGCTCTGTTTGAAAAGATGAAAAATGGCGAGTTTAAGGAGGGGCAGGTTTGCCTTAGAGCAAAAATCGACATGGCCTCCCCATTTATCTGCATGAGAGATCCTGTTATTTACAGAATAAGATTTGCAGATCATGCAATCACAGGAAACAAGTGGTGTATCTATCCTATGTATGATTTTACCCACTGTATTTCTGATGCCATTGAAGGTATTACCCACTCAATATGTACTCTTGAGTTTCAGGATAACAGAAGACTGTATGACTGGGTTTTAGAGCATATTTCAATAGAAAAACACCCTCATCAGTATGAGATGAGCCGCTTGAATCTTGAAGGTTCAATTACCTCAAAGCGTAAATTGAATCTTCTGGTAAAGGAAGGCATTGTTGATGGATGGGACGATCCTAGACTTACTACAATCTCAGGACTAAGGCGCAGAGGATATACTCCGGCATCAATCAGAGAATTCTGTCGCCGTATTGGTGTAACCAAACAGGACAATGTTGTTGAGATGAGTGCGCTTGAGTCATGTGTTCGTGATGATCTCAATACAAATGCTCCAAGAGCAATGGCAGTTCTCCATCCAATCAAACTAGTTATTGATAACTATGGTCAGGAGGGGGTAACTGATACTGAATATACTGTGAACAACCATCCTGACAATGAGAGTTTAGGTCAGAGAACTATTACCATCTCAAAAGAACTCTATATTGATGAAGCTGATTTCAGAGAAGAGGCTAACAAGCAGTACAAGAGACTTAAGCTTGGTCATGAGGTTCGTCTTAGAAATTCATACATTGTTGAGGCAGTGTCCTGCCTCAAAGATGAAACAGGCAGAGTTGTAGAGGTTCACTGTAAGGCCGTTCCAAACTCAGTAGGTGAGAATGTGGAGGGCCACAAGCCTAAGGGAGTTATCCACTGGGTTGATGCAAATAACTGCTACAAGGCAGTAGTTAACCTCTATGAAAACTTATTTAATGTTCCAAACCCAGGTGCAGCAGATGATTTCCTGTCGACTGTTAATAAGAGTTCTAAGACTGTAATTGAAAATGCAGCTTTAGAGATGAGTCTTAAAGATGCTAAAATCGGCCAGAGCTTCCAGTTTGAAAGAGAAGGTTACTTCTGCGTCGACAGCAAGAATTCAAAAGAAGGTAAACCAGAATTTAATTTAACCGTAGCTTTAAGAGAAAATAAAAAAGCTTCAGTATAACGATAAGTGAAAGGAGTATTTACTATGTCTGATTTTGAAAATGATGACGTACAGCAGAAGAGTAGCGAACGATTAGCCCCACCACCTGGTAGTGATTACGAGGTAGCCTTCACTTGTCATTCTGATACACAGTTTGAAAGAGCTTATGATAAGGCTGAGCACTGGGTAAAATTTGGTGTTAGACCAAATCAGATTTTTTTAGATGACA
>JBJEWX010000204.1:0-1981 GCA_051885275.1 Succinivibrio sp.
TTTACTATCTTAAACGTTAATAAAAAGAAAGCGCACCAAAATAAACTAACCAATTTCATAATTGTGCAATCTCCTGATTCTTGGATTTTCAGTTTTAAAATTTTTGCCGAACTTTTGTTATTAGTTATCAGGAGTAAATATGAAGATCTCAAAAGTACTACCACTTAGTGTGATCTGTGCAGCTATGCTCTCAGCCTGTTCAGGTGTAGATGCTGACAAGACAGCAGCTGTTGCTGAGCACGTAAGCATGACTGCCTCTCAGATTGAAAACCCATTGGCCACTAATGGTATGGTAACCTCCCCAAACTATCTGGCAACTCAGGCAGGTCTTGATGTACTTCGTCGTGGAGGAACCGCTGTTGATGCTGCAATTGCAACTGCAGCCACACTTACTGTGGTGTATCCTCAGATGTGTACCCTGGGAGGAGACAATTTCTGGCTCATATACAATGCAAAGACCGGTGAGCTTAAGGCTTTAAATGCAAGTGGTCGTTCTGGTGAGAAGGCTACTATCGATTTTTATACCTCAAAAGGCTACAAAAAGATCCCTTCACGCGGTTACTATGCTGCTAACACAGTACCTGGCGTAGTATCAGGCTGGGATGAGGCTTACAAGATGTCTGTAAAAGAGTTAGGCTCAAAATACAAATGGGCAGACATTCTTAAATCTCCAATTGAGTATGCTAAAAACGGTATGCCTGTAAGTACCTCCTTAAATTTCTGGTCTAAGGTAAATGTAGATCCAACCGATACAGAATTTCGCGATCTTCAGCGCTTCCCTGAATTTGCAAGAGTATTCCTAAAAGATGGTGACAAGCCATATGAGGTAGGCGAGATCCTAAAGCAGCCTGATTTGGCTGAAACTCTGTCTGTCATTGCAAAGAAGGGCGCTAAAGAGTTCTACCAGGGTTCTATTGCCAAAAAGATTGTAGCTGATCTTGAAGCTAATGACGGTATGCTGAATCTTGAGGATTTCAAGAATCACCATGCTGACTGGGTTGAGCCAATTCATGTTAACTATCGTGACAAAGTAGCCTATAACTTCCCGCCAAATACTCAGGGTATGGCTTCACTTGAAATTCTAAACGTCTTAAACAACATTGATGTAAAGAGTCTCGGTGAGGGCACTGCTGATTACTATCATGCAATAATTGAAGCTACCAAACAGGCTTTTGCCGATCGTGACAAGTATCTAACTGATCCTGAATTCTCTCCTATTCCACTTGATTACCTGTTAAGTGAACAGCACGGTAAAGATCAGGCCGCAAGAATTGATATGACAAAAGCAGCCACAAAGGTAGAGCCACTAGATCCAAAAGGCGACACCATCTGGCTTGGTGTAGTTGATAAGGACGGCAATGCTGTATCTCTAATTCAGTCAATCTACCATGACTTTGGTTCAGGTATTGTTCCTAAGGGAACTGGTGTAATTCTTCAGAACAGAGGCTCTTTCTTCAGCTTAGACAAGAACCACGTAAACGCTCTGATGCCTCACAAGAGAACCTTCCACACTCTAAATCCAGCAATGCTGCTTAAAAACGGCAAGCCTCTTTTGGTATACGGAACAATGGGTGGCGAGGGACAGCCTCAGACTCAGGCTGCCATTGCAACGAGAGTAATTGACTTTGGAATGACTCCTCAGCAGGCAATCAACGCTCCAAGATGGCTATACGGTCGTACCTGGGGTAAGGCTTCAAATGATCTTAAGATGGAAGGCAGAATTCCTTCAGCTGTAACAGATGAACTCTCAAAGCGTGGTCACCCTGTTAAGGTTGTTGATGACTACACTGACACCATGGGTCATGCCGGAGCTATCCTTGTAGATCAGGAGACTGGCGTGCTGCAGGGTGGAACAGATCCTCGCGGTGATGGTCTTGCAGCCGGATACTAATTAAAACATTAGCAATACTGTAAAAGGTGGCCTGCGCCACCTTTTTGTTTAGCACAAAGCTTATAAAAAAGGCCTCTGGGTGACTAACCA
>JBJEWX010000205.1:0-8656 GCA_051885275.1 Succinivibrio sp.
GGTTGATGTTTACGCCCATTGCATAGGCTGCATTCATCCAGTTGTATCTTTCTGAATTGCCAGAGCCTGTATCCTCTACAAAGTTGAAACCTTCCACTGCATTGGTATCAGGACCGTAAGGAACACGGCTTAATACTCTAGGCAATGTTAAAGCTACATAGCGGCTGTCATCAGATTCTCTAAAAGATCTCCAGGCTGCATACTCTGGAGTTGAGAAAATCTTAGTCAGATCTCTTGGATTTGACAGATCCTGCCATGAATCAAGATTCATAATGCTAGGATCAGCTGAGCTGATAAATGGAGCATGAGCTGCAGAGGCAATCTGTGCTATGCCCTTCATAAGTTCGATATCCTGTGCTGAGTGATTAAAATAGTAATCACCGATAATCGCACCATATGGCTCACCACCTGCAGTACCGTACTCATCTTCGTACATGCGCTTGAACAGTGGGCTCTGATCCCATGCGGTACCCTTATATTTCTTAATGGTTTTCTGAAGATCCTTTTTACTGATGTTCAGAACTCTAACCTTAAGAGTCTCACTTGTCTGGGTGTTGTTTACAAGATAAGACAGACCTCTCCAGGCACTCTCCATATTCTCAAAATCTGGATTGTGAATAATCTCATTGACCTGAGCTGAAAGCTTCTTGTCAAGCTCGGCAATCATGCCTTCAATGGTCTTAATTGAATTGTCTGATATCAGACTTGCATTCTGCAGTGCCTGCTGTACAAGAGTTTTAACCGCACCTTTTACAGCTGAGTCTGCTTCATCTGATTTTGGTTTGAACTCTTTGTTTAAAAGCTGCTCAAAATCAGAAACTTCCATTGTAGAGGTTGCATTCTGTTTCTCTAACTGAACATTATCTGACATCTTATATTACTCCTCTACCTTGTCAGTCTGTGCACTGCTGTCATCCTGTACCTTAGCCTTTGAGGCTAATGCCTTTAGCAGATTCTCATCTTCAAGAAGCTTTGTAATAAGCTCCTCTGCTCCGGTTTTTCCATCCATGTAGCTTAAAAGATTTGAAAGCTGCTTTCTTGCCTCAAGAAGCTCCTTTACGCCGTCAACCTTTTCTGCAACCTTATCAGGAGAAAAATCGTCCATGCTTTCAAAGGAAACATCCACTGCCAGATTTCCCTCACCTGTCATTACATTTGGAACATTGAAGGCTACTCTTGGTTTAATGCTTCTCATTCTGTCATCAAAATTGTCAGTATCAATTTCAAGGAATTTCTTATCTTCAACTCGCTGATCCTTGTCAACTTCACTCTTTCCTGAAAGATCAGCCATTACTCCCATTACAAATGGAAGATTTACTTTTTTCTCGGCGCCATAAAGCTCTACATCGTACTCAACCTGAACTCGTGGGGCTCGGTTCTTTCCAATAAACTTCTGACCGCTTTTCACAATTGCCATAAAGTTTTACTCCTTGATATAACAAAAATTCTTTTCACAAATAGGATTCTGCTGCTAACTGTCAGTATTTTCAGTTTTTACACCAAGCTGCTCACGACCACGGTCTACAGCATTCTGATCAATTTCAGCAAGCAGATCCATAAAATTCATATTGGCCATGCGAACCGCCCTGTTTATAAGATATGGAACAGGACTTGTAGGCTCCGCGTTTAAAAAATATTCGGCACTCTTCTTTAAAAGTACAATAGCCTCATTTCGGTTAGCAGGGGTGTATGCATCTATATTAAACACTGTTTTTACCACTGTTTCAGTCTTTACTGTATCAGCAACCTGGGAGTTTAAGCTATCTTTTATTTCAGCCTTTTGCTCCTGCGTGGCTGGTGCTGACTCCTGAGAGTTGGTGTTCTTCAGAACATTTGCATACATACCTTTCATTACCGAAAGCTCATGTTTGAGAGCATCTAATGAAAGATATCCTGAATTGCCAACCTTTTCATTAAAGGTATTACAGATATCCTCACTAAGTGCAATAACCTCGTCTAGCAGTACTGACTGCTCTTTTACAGAGGAAACAGGCACAGAGAAAAGCTGAGCGTTGAGCGTTGACAGATCACGGCTGTCCTTTGCCTCAAGGTATCCTGATGAAACCAGATAATCCCTTAAAGTATAGTCAAGCTCTTTTACCAGCTTGAACTCTCTGATATGTGACAGAAACTTGTAAGGATCAGAGTAGGCGCCTTCAACAGGTGACAGCATTGAGAGCACATTTATTCGCTCGGTTGGATCATTATCATCATCAGGATCTAACTGAGGATAAAAGCTGTCAAACTGCTCTTTTACAAGATAATCCACAAGTCTGAGTCCATCTTTAAGTCCGCTTAAACCAAACAGACAGACTGAGGATAATGTGAAAAAGCAGGCCACTCTCAGATCCCTGGTCTTTTCCCATAATTTAAGACAGGCTGAGTAGAGAGCTCTGTAATCAGGATCTTTTCCCTCAATTATGCTGTCCCCCATTTCATCTTCTGGGGTGCCTAAGACATATGACTCTAATGACAGGTATAACTCATCATATTCACAGTTCTCACCGGCAGGGTTATCCCCGCTCAGTGGAGCTAGAGTCGACAATAAATCATTTTCTGTAATTCTTTCCACGTAAGTACCATGTGTTTAAGTAATGACAAGTACAATCCATATAATCATCAATATTAGTAAATATTTCTTTTTTTTCCTTAAAAAAAAGTAATTTTTTGTGATTAATCCTATGAAATATTAGTATACGTGCACTGTTGCACACATTTATCGCACAATTTTTGATTATTTAGAAGATTTCTTATATACCCTGGACAATGATTCATCAGTCATAATTAGACAAAGATTTAGCATGTTTATGTAAAAATAACATATTAAGATTGTTAAAAAAAATCCCGCATAAAAGGGTGCGGGATCATTTGCATAAATAAAAGATTTCAGACTAACCAAAATCAAGACTGTCTAAAGAAGCACTCTCCTGCTGAGGTTCAGCAGATGCAGGCTCTTCTTTTTTCTCCTCAGAAGCACTCTCATTTACCAATGAGGCACTCTCCTCAACCTCAATCTGAGGTTCAGGCTGTGAAGGAGTTTCCTCCTCAACTGCCACAGGCTGATTCTCAGATGCCTCTTCAGTGTCTTGAGCTACAGGCTCATCCTTTGCAGGCTCCTCTGCTGCATCTTCATCTGCTGCTACTTCATTATTTGCATTAGCAGGATTGCCAATTGACTTGTCAATCTCCTTTTTAGCTTTTATCATTGCATTTTTAGCAGAGTCCTTTCCTGTAATGATGTTATATAAAGCATTGTTTGCTGGCTCCCAGACTTTTGCCATCTCAGGAACAGAAGGAGTAGGCTCAGAGGATAAAGCCTGAACTGCAATAGCATTAGCAAAATCATCGTTTCTGATGATTGGTTTGTCTAATACAGATGGAAGTGGTGGAAGCTCTAATATCTCTGAATATCTGTAAATAGCATTCTCAGGCTTGTTGATATATCTCAATAGCTTTTCAGCAAGAGCCTTATTCTTACTGTCTTTAGTTATTGCATATCCTCTGAATCCTAAGAAAGGACACATCTCATTGCCATTTGGAAGTTTTGGAAGAGGTGCTACACCAAAGTTAACTCCTGACTTTGCAAAAAGCTCAAGTTCCCAAGGACCTGTTATTACAGCAGCTGCTTTTCCCTGTGTAAAATAATCCTCAATTTTGGTAAAGCCGTCAGGACCAATTACATCTTTTGGCAGCAGAGCTGCAGAAATCTTTGAGAGAAACTCCGCGCCCTCAATAGCGCCTGGTGAGGCAAGACCTACATCTTTTACATTCAGAGAGCCGTTTTTATCACCAAAAACATAGCCGTTGTAGCCTCTGATAAAGCCATAGGCAAAATAAAAATAGTCCCACTTGCCGATAAGACCATATTTGCCCTGCTTTTTAAGATCCTGTGACAGCTTGAAATAATCCTCAAAGGTCTCAAATGGATATTTAAGCAGATCCTGATTGTAGTAAACAACCATGGTTTCAACAGAACGAGGTACCGCATATACATTGTTCTTATAGGAGAAAGCCTTTACCGCAGCCTCAAGATATTGTGACTTATCCTGATTCATACTTGAAATTGGGACAATATACCCATTCTGTGCCGCATCACCAACTCTATCAGCAGGAAGCATCAGGATATCAGGCAGCTGACCGCCATTCTTCTTGTTTTCAAGGTACTGAGTTATGTGTGAAACATAATCTGAACCTATTACCTTTACTTTGCAGCCGGTATCTTTTTCAAACTCCGCTACAGCTGTACTGATACCAGAGGTCTTGCCTACATCCTCCCA
Organism: Succinivibrio sp.; assembly: GCA_051885275.1. GTDB lineage: Bacteria > Pseudomonadota > Gammaproteobacteria > Enterobacterales > Succinivibrionaceae > Succinivibrio. Next base: position 4,278 of record JBJEWX010000205.1, read on the forward strand.
TACTGTAAGCTCAGCTGAGATTGCTGTATTTAAGAAAATGGTTGAAGATACCAGAAGGGCAAGCTTTTTATTGAATATTGCCATATTGCGAACTCTCTTATTCATTCTGATTGAAATATATAATTTTTTTAGTTGTAATAAATTATATTTCGGTCTGAATTATCAGTTACTTTAATTTTGCAGGAACCTACAGTCTGCGCTTTTCTTTAAAGTATCAGTACCTATAACAGAAAAAACTATCGCTTATAACCTACGTTTTTTTCTATTTTTTCCTTTGCATCCTCAAGTAAACCTGAAATTGACTTGTCAGTATGCATTACAGACCAGATGGTTTTATCCATTATTTCCCATACCTGCGCCATTTCAGGAGCAGAAGGCATGTTTACAGCAAGAGTTGACTGCTGTGCTATTACCTGTATCAGTTCATCACTTGCTAGGGATGCATCCTGAAGAACTGAAATCACAGGAGGGATCTGACGTGAAACCTTATAGCGGGTCATGGCCTGATCATGGGTATTGATAAACTTTAGGAACTCCTCAGCAAGATCATGGTTTTTAGACCACTTTGATATAGAATACCCCTTTGTACCAAGAAAACCTGCCATAGCATTTCCGTTTGGCAGTACTGGCAGTGTTGTCAGACCAATGTTAACACCTGCCTTAATATAATCATCAATTGCCCAAGGGCCGTTGATTACCGCTAAGGCATTGCCGTGAGTAAAGAGTTCATACATTCGGTTATAACCATTTACACCTGCAAGATAATCATAGACAAGTCCGTCTTTGTGCATCTGTCGAAGCAGGCTGAAGGCCTCAATGGTGCTTTTTGATTCTAGGCCACAGACGGCCCCCTCTAAAAATCCGTCATTGTCAGAATCAAAGGTGCAGGCTCCAAAACCACGCATAACAGCAAATGCTGTATAAAAGAGCTCCCATTTTGCAAGCAGACCATATTTTCCTACTTTTCTCTGCTCTTTTGAGATGGCCATGTATTCTTCTAAGGTTGAAGGAGGAACCGGAAGAAGATCCTTATTGTAAAATACAATCAGTGTTTCAATAGTCTTTGGAACAGCATACAGATCACCATCAAAATCCAGAGACTGAATAGAATTTGGCAGATACTGATTTGCCTCAACCTGCATAAAGTTGATTGGAGATATAAGTCCTTTTGACTTTGCAAGCCCCACCATATCAGAAGCTAAAATAACAATATCAGGGCCTTGTCCTTTTGGTCCTTTTAGCTCTAGAGAGTCTACCTGATTGTACATAGGCATCTCCTCTATCACAATTTCACAGTCAGTCATCTCCTCAAAGGCTTTAACTGAGTGCTCAATTGTAGAAGAACGCCCGACATCTTCCCAAATTACAAGTTTATCTTTTGCATAGCAGTTAGCAGACACAGAACCTAATAGCACTGCAGTGATAACTGCAATTACTTTCTTCATCTGATTATCCCTACCTATAATCCTGATCTGAAAGCTTCTATCTGATAATCAATATGCTCAACAGCTGATTTTAAAGCATCCTTAACCTTTTCCTTGCCTTCGATTGAAACATCCAATGCTCCATCAATAGGCCCCCATACCTCAGACATTTCAGGAATGGACGGAATAGGAACAGCTCGGCTGGCCTGAACAGCAATTGCGTTTGCCATATCATCATTGGTGATCACAGGATCTGCCATTACTGATTTTACAGGAGGGATCTCCAGTGTTTCCTGATAACGGATTTTTGCGTACTTAGGCTGATTGATATACTGCAGGAAACTTTCAGCAAGATCATGATCTTTTGCCCAGGATGAAACCACATATCCCTTAACACCCAGGAAAGAGCTCATTGGTCTGCCGTTTGGAAGAATAGGCAATGGCAGAACGCCATAATTTATTTTCATCTTTGAATAAGGTTCAATTGCCCAAGGACCGTTAATTACGGCAGCAGCCTTTCCGCTTGTGAAAAGATCGTCGATCACATCAGAGCCTTTATCACCCTTGATAGAATTTGGGAAACAGCCTGAATCAAAGAATTTCTTGATAAGTTCAATTCCCTTTACAGCGCCTTCATTTGAAAGACCTACATCTCTTGCATCAAGATTTCCGTCAGAGTCGGTTCCAAACACGTAAACACCGTATGGCTGAAGCACACCATATGCAAAATAGAAAGAATCCCACTTTGCTAAAAGACCATATTCGCCCTCACTATCTGTAACCTTTTTAATTGAATAGTCATAATACTCATTTAAAGTATCAAACGGCTGCTTGAGGATATCCTTGTTATAAAAGAGAACTAATGATTCAACTACCTTAGGTACAGCATAGATCTCTCCGCTTTGTGTAAAAGCTATCACAGCTGAGCGGATATACTTATCCTGATCTTCCTGCATGAATTTAATTGGAGAGATGAGTCCCTGAACAACAGCTGCTCCAACTCTATCTGCAGGTATCATCAGTACATCAGGCCCATCCCCTGTTGGACCATCGATTCTTAACCTGTCAATCTGAGTTACAAAAGGGATTTCTTCGATTACAACCTTGCAATCGTATTCTGATTCAAAATCTTCAACTGCCTGTTTAATACCCTGTGACTTATATATATCTTCCCATACACGCAGTTCTGTTGTGGCAGATGCGGTACTTATCAGAGCGGAAGCAAAAAAAGCCACGGCTACTTTTGATAATTTCATTATTTCATCCCTAAATAAGAACAATCTTTTATTTATATATTATGTCATTAAAACTTTTTTTAAGAGCTATTCTTATTTTAGCTAATAAAAGTTATCTCATCAGAGATTTTGCGTGACACATTTCTCATATTAGGAATTGTCAAAAAAAAGCTCCTAAAAGCTTTCACTTTCAGGAGCCTTAGACAACATAAAATGTTTATCTTTACAGACTAACTGTTAGAACCAGGCCTCTGCCTGAGCACCAAAGAAGGTTTCACTCTTTTTGCCTGTGCACAAGCTTTCAACTTCACCAGCAGGATTCATCACAGTATATTCATTTGAATAGGTAGCAATATAATCATTATGATCATTATGACCAACATGCTTGTATGTTGCAAAGATTCGGATCTCAGGACGTGACCATAAGTTGCCTGCATCAGGTGTAATACCATATGCCAAGGTTAACTTCTGACGCTGAGTATTTACACGATCCTCGCCTGTCTTTTCAAAGGTGTTAGTGGTGAAACCGCCTTCTAACATAATTCTTGTCATCTTAGTCAACTGATACATAGGACGAACAACAACCTGGAAGTCTCTTGAGACTTTCTTTGCGCCATCATAATCCTTAACATTTCCAAAGTTGAACCAGGTGTGATAAATCATGCCTAAATTATCAGTAAACTTAAGAGTACCATATGAGATTAAATCGATACTGTATGAATCGTTACCCTGAGAATCGGTTGTATAGGTATGGCTATGGAATCCTGAGCCTGCGGTTGAGCCTTTTACATAGCGAACTACAGTGTTATTGAATCCACCAAACAGCCCCTGACCTAATTTTGCTGTAAACAGATGACCATTACCAACCTCTTTAGCAAGCTTATAGCCATAATTGCTGTATTCACTAGCATAACGCTGAGGAGCAACCAGAGTATAGCCTAAATCTAATGATGCACCATCATATACAGGGAATACATAGCTTACATCAAACATGTTTGTTGCTGTCTTTTCTGGATACTTATAGGTAATATCTAAACCCTTGGTTATATTACCTGATGGTCTGCCGGTATCTTTATCATAATCCATAAGTTTCGTCTGAGTCTCTGCAGCAGATTCACCGTCTTTATAGCCCTGTGCATAAGCTGTAAAGTTTCTAGTATCATCACGTCTTGTCCAGTTTGCACGTAATTTACCAGAGCCTAAGGATAAATTCTCAAAACCGATACCATTACCAGTTACATTTCTCCATTTGTTATCAACAATACCAGAGTCTTCACGGACGTATTTTCTACCAACCCAAAGAGCTGCGTTTGGGTCAGAATCTAGTAATCCAGTAACTCTTAAGAAAGCCTGGTTAAAGCCCAATGTACTCTACCTGTACCATAGCCATCAGTATCCTGCCATGCACCCTGATAATCTGATTGCATTGCAAATGAAGAAACAAAACGCCACTCAGTACCATCAACTTCAGCTAAAGTAACAGATGGAGCTAACTCGATATAGGTGTCGTGCTCATTACCTAAACGACCAACTTCATTAACATTACCATTAAAATGACGGCTAAAAACACCAGCTCTAAAATATGAAACATCGCCTTTAAATGCAACATCAGGAGTTACAGCTGCGTTAGCAGCAGGTGCTAAAACAGAAGCAGCAAGTATAGCGCTTGCCAGAAGATTAACTTTTTTCATTTTTTACATCCCATAATAAATGGGAGGTG
>JBJEWX010000206.1:0-1958 GCA_051885275.1 Succinivibrio sp.
ACGTTGACTTTACTGTTGAAGTAGAGCGTTCAATGCGTGTTCTTGACGGTGCAGTAATGGTTTACTGCGCAGTAGGTGGTGTTCAGCCACAGTCTGAGACCGTTTGGCGTCAGGCTGTTAAGTACAAGGTTCCACGTATTGCTTTTGTAAACAAGATGGACCGTACTGGTGCTAACTTCCTCCGTGTAGTTGAGCAGATCCAGACCCGTTTAAAGGGTAACCCAGTTCCTTTAATGCTTCCAATTGGTAAGGAAGACTCATTTGTTGGTGTAGTAGATCTTATCAAGCGCAGAGCAATAGACTGGGATGAAGCTTCACAGGGTATGAAGTTTGAGTACACTGAAATTCCTGCAGATATGGTTGAGGAAGTTGAAGAGTGGCGTACTAAGTTAGTTGAGGCAGCAGCTGAGGCTAACGAGACTCTTATGGACAAGTTCTTCGGTGGTGAGGAGCTGACAGAGGAAGAGATCAAGGCTGGTCTTCGTGAGCGTACATTACGTAACGAAATCATTCCTATGTGCTGCGGTTCAGCATTCAAGAACAAGGGTGTTCAGGCAATGCTTGACGCTGTTGTTGAGTACCTGCCATCTCCTGCAGATGTGCCTGATGTTGAAGGCAAGACCTTAACTGGTGAGCCAGATACACGTAAGGCTGATGATGCAGCTCCATTCTCAGCTTTAGCATTCAAGTTGGCTAACGACCCATTCGTAGGTAACTTAACCTTCTTACGTTGCTATTCTGGTGTTATCAATTCAGGTGATACTGTATTAAATTCTGACAAGCAGAAGCGTGAGCGTTTTGGTCGTTTAGTTCAGATGCACGCTAATACCCGTCAGGAAGTAAAAGAAGTTTACGCTGGTGACATCGTTGCAGCTATCGGTCTTAAGGAAACCACAACCGGTGATACCTTATGTGACCCAGAGCATCCAATTCTCCTTGAGTCTATCGAGTTCCCAGAGCCAGTTATCTCTGTAGCTGTTGAGCCTAAGACAAAGGCTGACCAGGAAAAGATGGCTATTGCTCTTAACAGATTAGCTCAGGAAGATCCTTCATTCCGTGTTCGTACTGATGAAGAGTCAGGTCAGACAATTATTTCTGGTATGGGTGAGCTTCACCTTGACATTATTGTTGACCGTATGCGCCGTGAGTTCAAGGTAGAGTGCAACGTAGGTAAGCCACAGGTTGCATACCGTGAAACCATCAAGGCCAGTGTTGAGTCTGAAGGTAAGTTCGTTCGTCAGTCTGGTGGTCGTGGTCAGTACGGTCACTGCTGGTTACGTATCGAGCCTCTCGAGCAGGGTAAGGGCTATGAGTTTGGTAACGAGGTTGTTGGTGGTGTTGTTCCTAAAGAGTACATTCCTGCAATTGATAAGGGGGTTCAGGAGCAGATCGCTAACGGTGTTATCGCAGGTTACCCAGTAGTTGACGTTAAGGTAACAGTTTACGATGGTTCATACCATGAGGTTGACTCTTCAGAAATGGCATTCAAGATTGCCGCATCTATGGCATTCAAGGATGGTTTCAAGAAGGCACAGCCTGTACTTCTAGAGCCTTTAATGAAGGTTGAAGTTGATACTCCTGAGGAGTACATGGGTGATGTTATCGGTGACTTAAACCGTCGTCGTGCAATTGTTGAAGGCATGGAAGACGGCCCTATGGGTAAGATCGTTCATGCAATGGTTCCTCTCGGTGAGATGTTCGGTTATGCAACCGATCTTCGTTCACAGACTCAGGGCCGTGCTTCATACGTAATGGAATTCGGTCACTACGCTGAAGCTCCTAAGAACATTGCAGAGGCAGTTATTGCCGAGCGTCAGACCAAGTCTGAATAATCAATTATTTAATTATTATTTTTAACTGGTGTAACCTGCAGAGGTTACACCTCTAAAAACAAAGGAAATCTAAAAATGGCAAAAGAGAAGTTTGTCCGTGGTAAGACCCACGTTAACGTAGGTACA
>JBJEWX010000207.1:0-8596 GCA_051885275.1 Succinivibrio sp.
ATCCAGTTACACCGTTACATTGGTGCAACCATTGACGTTCCAGCAGGTGATATTGGTACTGGTGGCCGTGAGATTGGTTACATGTACGGTGCCTACAAGCGCTTAACAACCCGTTATGAAGGTGTATTAACCGGCAAGGGTTTAAACTATGGCGGTTCTTTAGCACGTACCGAGGCAACAGGTTATGGTACCGTATACTTCACAGACGCAATGGTTAAGGATCGTGGTGACACCTTAAGCGGCAAGAAGTGTGCTGTTTCAGGTTCAGGCAACGTTGCTATCTACTGCTGTGAGAAGTTATACCAGTTAGGTGCAACTCCTGTAACAGTTTCAGATTCATGCGGTACTATCTATGATCCAAACGGCATCAAGGTAGACGTATTAAAGCAGGTTAAGGAAGTTGAGCGTGCCCGCCTGACCCGTTACGCAGAGTTAGTACCAACAGCTGAGTACACACCAGTTGACAAGTACCCAGAGGGCAAGCATCAGGTATGGTGTTACAAGGTAGACTGTGCCTTCCCATGTGCAACTCAGAACGAGTTAAACGAGGAAGATGCTAAGACCTTACTTGCAAACGGCTGTAAGGTAGTTGCAGAAGGTGCAAACATGCCTTCAACCTTAGGTGCTATCAAGCAGTTCCTAGATGCTAAGATTGCATATGGTCCTGCAAAGGCAGCTAATGCCGGTGGTGTAGCAACTTCTCAGTTAGAGATGGAGCAGAACGCTGGTATGACTGCATGGACTTTTGAAGAGGTTGACAGCAAGCTTCACACCATTATGACAAACCTCTACAACAATGTTGCAAATACTGCACGTGAGTTTGGTGTTGAGGGTAACCTGGTATTAGGTGCAAACATTGCAGGCTTCCGCAAGGTTGCAGACGCTATGATTGCCCAGGGCGTTATCTAACAGAAACTACTCCTAATAAACGTTCCAAATCCCGGCTTAAGCCGGGATTTTTCGTTGCTCAAATCAAAATTCAGGCAATAACATCTTCAAATAAAATGCATTTTTATAATCTACAACTTAAACTTAAATTAAGTGGAAATAAAGGAGACGATTATGCTGCTTGAAGGTAAAACAGCTCTGGTTACAGGAGCAAGTGGTGGGATAGGTCTTGAAACAGTAAGGCTGTTAAACAGAAACGGCTGTAGAGTCTATGCAATTGCAAGAGATGCAGACAAGCTGTCACAGGGTGCAAGAGAAATTGATCCTACAGGAAAGAATATCATCTGTGCGCCATGTGATATTACCTCAAAAACCGCCCTTGATGAGGTTTTCAAAAGATTCGAGGCAGATGGAGTAAGCGTGGATATTCTGATTAACGCTGCGGGGATCTGCAGACAAAAAGAGCTTGCGGGCATAAGCCTTGATGAGTTTGATGAAACTGTAAATACTAATCTTACAGCAGTATTAGAACTATCAAAACGCTGTTTTCCGATGATGAAAGAAAAAGGTGGCGGCAAGATAGTCAATATCTCATCAATACTAGGCTTTTGTGGACACAGTGGTCTTAGCGCCTACTCAGCCTCAAAGGCGGCGGTGGCAATGCTAACTAAGAGCATGGCCTGTGAATGGGCTCCCTATAACATACAGGTAAACTGCATCGCACCTGGCTGTATCAGCACTAATATGACTGTGGGGCTACTTAAAAATGAAGAGCTTTATCATAAATTAGTTGCAAGAACACCCGCAAAAAGGATTGGAAGTCCTGCAGAAGTTGCCGAGGTTATTCTGTTCCTGTGCTCTGGTATGTCTGACTTTGTAACTGGGGCTACAATACCGGTTGACGGAGGCATGAGTGCAGCGCTCATGTAGAGAGGATTAAGGCCATAGATTATGGCCTTAAACAAAGATATGGATTAGTCTTTTTTGAGACCTAAAACTTCGTTCATATCATATAGACCAGGCTTTTTGTTTTCGATCCACAAAGCAGCTCTAAAGGCACCTCTTGCAAAGGTCTGTCTTGAAGTTGCAATATGAGACAACTCAACGCGCTCACCTTCTGAGCAGAACATTGCGGTATGCTCACCTACGATATCACCGCCTCTGACAGATGAAAAACCGATAGAGCCATAGATCCTCTCGCCGGTAATGCCGTTTCTGCCTGAAACCATTACATCCTTGAGGTTAACATGACGGCCTTCAGCAGCAGCCTCACCAATTGCAAGAGCAGTACCTGAAGGGCTATCAACCTTGTATCTGTGGTGAGCCTCAACAATTTCAATATCAGCGTCGCTCATGATCTGAGCAGTCTTTCTTACAAGATTTAAAAGCACGTTTACACCAACAGAGAAATTTGCTGAAAAAACGATAGGGATATGTTTTGAAAATTCCTTAATTCTGTCTTTCTGATCATAGTCAAAACCGGTGGTACCTAAGATCACCTTACAGTTATGCTCTTTGGCATAGGCAAGAACAGCTAAAGAACACTCAGGTCTTGAGAAATCAATAAAAACATCAGGAGCTGAAGAGAGTTTTGAAGGTTCATCTACAACTTCAACACTGCAGCCAGATGGGAGAGAATCAGTGCTTTTGTCGATGCCACATACTACCTTAGCACCATCTAATCCAAGACAGCATTCCCATAAAGCATGACCCATACGTCCGCCTAAACCGACAATTCCAACCTTAAGCATTGTGTAACTCCTTTCTCATAACAATAAGGTGGTCTAATTTTACACTTACTTTCTTAAAATGTAACGATCTATAGAACTCTATTGCACCATTATTTAACACTTCCACATCAACCTCTAAAGACTCCCCGCCTTTGATTCTGACCATTTCCTCAGCGGTCTGAAGCAGCAGTCTGCCGATTCCATGGCGCATATAGTGAGGATCGATATAAAGAGCAAGGATCCTGCCCGACTCAATTTTGTCTTTAAAGGTGATAAAGCCGTAGAGAGTTTTTGCACCACAGGCAAGCACAGTCTTATAGTTTTCAACATCAAGCCTGTGTTCCCACAGTGAGGTAAACTGCTGATGAGAGAACATGAAAGGAACAGCACGGTTTTCAAAACGGGAAGAATCAAGCTCTAAGCGTGCAATTTTTGGGGCATCCTCAGTACGGGCCCATCTAACCTGAACCTTGAGATTTCCTTTTAAAACAACACAATTAGAGGTCACTGCTTCTGCCACTCTCGTTTAACAGAGACAAAGCGCTTTCGCGGGTAGCCTTGGTTACAACATTTCCACCCATCATTCTTGAAAGCTCCTCAATTCTGCCCGATTTATCAAGCTCTGCGACAGTGGAGATGACATTATTTTCATGAGGAAGTTTTGATACAAGGAAGTGATGATCAGCGCAGGCTGCAACCTGAGGCAGATGAGTTACGGTAATAACCTGAACACTGCTGCCTAACTGCTTTAGAAGACTGCCAACACTTGAGGCAGTTCTACCGGAGATACCAGTATCAACCTCATCAAAGATCATTGTCTGCACCTGACTTGCAGCTGAGGTTAAAACTTCAATTGCAAGGGCAAGTCTTGAGAGTTCACCGCCTGAGGCTACTGCGCCTAAAGCCTTAGGCTCTTCTCCTTTATTTGCGCTAAAGAGGAACTCAACATTATCCCGGCCGCCACGTCTTGGTCTTATGGTATCGTCCTTTTGAACTCTGACAGTAAAGACTCCGTCTGGCATGGCAAGCTCTCTAATTTTTGAGGTTACCTCATATGACATCTTTTTTGCAGCAAGAACTCTTTTCTCTGAGAGCGATGATGAGAGTTTCTCATAATTTGCCCTTAAAACTCTGACACTCTCGGTTAAAGTGGCAATTCTCTGCTTTAAGGAGAGAAAATGCTCAAGATCATTTTCAAGCTTATCTTTTACTTTGTAAAGTTCAGCTGGCTGTACCTCAAAACGTCTGGCCATCTCATGGCATTTTGAGAGCTTTTCAGACAGCTCCTGTTCTTTTTGAGGGTTAGCCTTAAGAGTAAGATCTGACAGGCGCTCTCTGGCTGAATCAAGGTATTCTGCAGCTTTTGAAAAATCATCAATTACAGGATCGATATCGTTTTTGGCAAACACGCTTACCTTTGTGAGGTCAGAAATTCTTGCACTTATGATATCAATAATATTGTGTTCATCATTCTCAAGAACAGCCAGGGCCAGGGAAACAGCATCCTGAGCCTGAGCCTGATGCTGCAGGGCATCATAATCTTTGCTTATTTTCTCGTAGTCGCCCTCATGCAGATCGAGTTTATTTAAAGTATCAAGCTCAAAACGCCTGGTTTTGTACAAAGCAGCGCCGGCCATCTGTTCATCGGCAAGATCCTGAAGTTCTCTTCGCTGCTGATTGTAGGAGTCAAAAGCCTCATCAACCTTTAAAACATCCTCTTTAAGCATGGCAAAACTGTCTAATAGCTTTAGCTGATTGTTTGTATCAATAAGTCTGATACTTGCGTGCTGTCCGTGGATTGCCACAAGATATGAGGAAATGTCTTTAAGCACTGAGAGGGTGCATGGAGAATTATTGATATAGGCTTTTGATTTTCCATCGGCACTGATGATACGCCTTACAAGTATGGAGCCATCCTCCTCAGGAGAGATACCGTGTTCTTTTAGAACCTCACAAATATCAGAATTGTTTTCGGCTGAAAAAACCGCGTTAAGCTCGGCCTTCTGACATCCGCTACGGACGACCATAGGATCTGCCCTACCGCCTAAAAGCAGAGAAAGAGCGTCAACTGTCAGTGACTTACCGGCACCGGTTTCACCTGTAATACAGGTCATACCCTTATTAAAATCAAGCTCATTACTCTGACTTAGAGCAAAATCTTTTACAACAAGCTGTTCTAGCATACCTGCTCCTATACAAGGCACTGTGCCCAGCCAAGTTTCTGTCTGAGCAGATTGTAATAATCATAGCCCTGAGGATGGATTAAGGTTAGAGGAATATGGTGCTGTCTAATCAGTACCGAGCATTTGGTATCAGCTCTCATGGTTACCTGACCGTCGCAGTTGATGGCAATAAGTTCTGCCATATCATCAGGACATTCAAAATCAATTCTGACAGCAGACTTTCCAGGAATAATAATAGGAGAGCAGTTTAGGGAATGAGGAAACATTGGCACAAGGGACAATACATCAAGATGTGGCTCGATAATTGGTCCGCCTGCTGACAGGGAATAGGCTGTTGATCCTGTTGGGGTATTGATGATAATACCGTCTCCTCTCATGGTATACATGTATTTGTCATCAATGGTTACGCTAAAGACCATCATATGTGCTATTGTGCCTGAATGGATTACAGTTTCATTTGTGGCTAGGGACTGACCAATCAGTTCTCCAACTCCATCAGAGCTTTCCCTTGAAACACGAACATCAATCATGGTTCTGTCTTCTAAAGTGTAATACCCTTCGACAACCTTTTTAAGACACAAATCAAGATTCTCTGGTTTAACGTCAGTTAAAAGTCCCAGATGACCTCTGTTGATACCAAGAACCGGAACCTTAAGGTCAACAAGTGTTCTTGCTGCTCCTAAAACAGAACCATCTCCACCTACAACAATGATCAGATCCAGATCGCGCATCTGACGTCTGGTAATACTCTCAATTTCAGGAATATTAAAACCAACAGAGGTATTCGCCTCAAGATAGACTTTTACACCAAGCTTTGTCAGTTTTTCTGCAATTTCTCTGATCGCACCTGAAATAGGTCGCTTAAAGACCTTTGATACAATCACGGCACTCTTGATTGGTTTTTGCTGTGGGATAGATGCGGTCACGTCGCTCTCCTGAAAATCTTTCTGATATGTCTCTATTTTACATTCAGTGCTCTGATTTTTCAAAAGGCGAGCAATACACCATTTTGTGATCCAAAAACAGCAGAAGCTCAAAGCCCAGAATTCTCTCAGTAAAGATAAAAAAAATTTCCTATGAAGATAACTGACAGATAAAAAAGGACTAAAAGCACTGCTGTGATCGATTTGCACCACAGTTTGCACACTTTCTATTCAGAAAACACCTCCCTTTGTATACAGCAACACGATAGCCTTAGTCGTCAGAAAAAACTCTTTCAAATCAGTAAGAAAAGGCATCAGAGAGACAACTGTCAGCCTAATAACAGGATGTTTAAGGCTGATTTTCGGTTAATTGCTGGATCTAAAACCGTAAAAAAACGCTGCTTTTTGTGACAAAAATAAAATTTTTTCAAACAATATAGAAAATATTTGTGTTAGCTCTTGACACGGGCGGGGGGGGTAGAATGAAAACGTATGTTCAAGTAGTGTGAACATATTTTATTCTAATTTATTCAGTGAATATTCAAGGAAAATATTATGTTAAAGCTCACTCGTGGCGCTCTTACAATGTTGCTCAAGGAATATCGCAGCATCCTGAAGAATGCCTACATTAAAAATATCGCTGCAGGCGCACTGCTTGCTGGCTCTTTAGCAGTTAGTTCAAATGCTTATGCTGATCCTGCTCATGTTTCATGCGAGAATGAAGGAAAGTGCATAGTTGCTGGTGATAAAACTCTTGCAGTTGATGGTGATGGCCTAAATTCTTTTACAGAGCTGACTATTAAAGCAAAAGTAGAAGGCACATCTACTAATGACGGTAAAGTCACTATTACTGAAGGTAAATCCTTAATTGCTGCAACCATTACTAATATGGTAAATAATCGAAAATGCCCACCCAAGATCCAATGATGCCCACCATGTAAATCCATAAAATGCCCACCTTCGTTACAGCAAATTACACTTATAGCTACTAATAGCACTCAAAAAATCGGATTTGTTACAGTAGATAAGTACTAAAATAAGGGAAATTACACAGGTGTTACACTTTTAAGGAAGGGGTCACACTGTAGCAGTACGGACGCCAATCTAGTACCTGCCACAGTGCAACGCTATGCAGATCATTATAACAAACGACGCTTTTGATATTGTAAAAATAGGCGAAATCACATTCAAATTATCAATCAAGAAGTCATTTCTAAAACATCTATACTGTAAGCACTGTGGTCACAGACTTGCTTTAGATGGTTACTACAAGAGGGTTATTCAGTTACCTGATGGGAATAAAATCATTTTATTCCTACCCAGATTACACTGTGGTAACACTTCATGTGCTTACAAGGTAAAGTGTAATTTAAAGCATTACACCAGCTTTAAGGTAAGACCGGTCTTTGTCCTAAAGTACAGACGCAGAATGTTAACAGATTTACTGACAGGTCTTCTTTATAAGTTAAATCAAACTAAAGTTTCGCTATATCTAAAACTCATAAGTATTGGTGGCAATCTGATTAACAGAAAATCCTCAACATACCAAAGTCTAATCAGAAACCGAGTTGCTGTAACATCAGACATTACTAAGTTAAAGTCACAACTTGAGCAGGAATTAGAGCTTGTGCAAGTTTGGATTGACACTAAGAGTTCATGCAGTAAAAGTCACGAAGTTTACAGCACCATAACCAATAATTGCGCACAGGCATTAAAGGCATATATATCACGTTTTATTTTATGGGTGACTTCTGAAAACATATCTGCTGACGACTTTGTGAAAACACTTCTTCCCACTTTTCTTAGCATTACTTCCGAGCCATAAAAGGCTCAGGAACAAATTTTTTATTGCTAATGAAAAGAGGACGTCATGATTAAAGACAGCCAAATTATTGAGTTGTTCACTTATATCAGTGAATTAAAAGATGGTGAACCATTAAATAAATCACAGTTAAGCAAACAGACAGGCATCAGCAGGAAAAGCATCACAAGGTTCTGTGACAAGCTTGCCTTTGAAGGATATTCTCCAAAGGATGTTCTATCATTTACACCAGATAAGCTAAATACAGTTATTAGAGCCTTAGGCCACAGAAAAGATTTTAAACAGCCTGATTTCAAAGTTATCCACAACTTTATGCATCCTGCCCGTGTATATAAGAATAAGCCTACACTTGAGCAGGCTTGGTTAGAGCTATATGTCAAAGATAACTTTAACGTACAAACAGAGTCACTTCATAAAAACTGCCTTAAATTTGAAGGATTACCTGAACTATGTATGAGTCTTAACACCTTTAAAAGGGCTTATAAAGCATATGTAACCAAACATATGTCTGAGTATTCAGGACTTAGTGATACCGCTTCATTAGGAGAGGTTAACCCTGGTGCCTTAATGGAGATTGATGGTAATGGTGATATTCTTAACTGGCAAGATCAAGAAGGCGTAAAACATAGAGCCTGTGTGTTTACAGCTTCTTTACGCTATTCAGGAATGCTCTTTATCTATGCTTGTGAGAAAAAAAGAACCATTGATTGGGCTGAGTTTATTATTGCAGCTTTAGATTATTTCGGGGGAGCTCCAGCCTGTATTAAATCTGATAATGATGTTGCACTCTCTTATAGAAAAAAGATATTCAACAGTGGTGGTAAAAGCTTTATCAGAAATACTCCTAATTCCACCATGCAGTACCTGGCTCGTTGCTACCAAACAGACTGGTTACTGGCAGGACCTGTAAAACCAAGACATAAAGGACAGATTGAAGCTTTTGTAAATGTCAGTGAGCGACTTATTAGAAACGCCACCAGAATAATCAACGGTACCCTTACGTTTCATAATAGTTGAGACACAGATTTAAAAGATCTGATCTTAACTACA
>JBJEWX010000208.1:0-1953 GCA_051885275.1 Succinivibrio sp.
GTGCTGCCTTAAATGTCTTTATCGTCTCAAGGGACATGTATGGCATGATTGCAAATCCAGACAGGTGTATAAGTGTCAGCAGCAGGATCAGGAACCATAAAACCGATCTGAAAATTGAATTTCTGAAGAATAGCTGTATTCCTCTGTCCTCTCCTAGTACACACTCATTTATGGCTGCAAGCTCACGTGCTGCCTCAGAGGTTGAAGCTCTTAACCTTATAAGCTCACTTAGAGCCCTGTCTCCATAATCTGATAGGGCCAGCCAGCGAGGACTCTCTGGCAGTCTTAAATATGAAATTACCAGTACCGGCACTGAGATACAAAGAATGATAATAACTGCACTGATTCCGTTTTGCGGCAGCAGATCTTTTAACATTAAAGCTACAAGAAAACCCAGTATTAAAAATACCCAGATAAGTGAGGAGCACTGACCTCTCCTTTCTGACGGGGATAGCTCAACCACATAGCATACTGATGCCACAAGATACACACCAAAGGCAACACCTACAGCAAATTCAGCAATAAATAGAGAACTGAAGGTTGGGGACAGAATAGAGGTACACTGTCCTATTACACCAAGACAGAAACTGCCTAAAAGAGACTGTATGCAGCCTGTGTCATAGACAATTCTGCCGCCCAGGAAAATTCCTACAATAGAGCCTATCAGATATGTATTTACCATACTGTCTATGTCGTAGATTTCCAGCATAAAGATATTAATCAGTCGGACCTTACTTGAAAGGACTGCTCCTAGATTAAATCCAAATACCGATGCCATAAAGGCTGCGATAGCGATGTAAAAGTAAACCGAATGACGGCTTAGTGAACTTTTCTTTGCTTTTCTCATTGATGTGCTTGTCTATGTTGGTAATGTGCTTAATTTTAGTTTGTTTTATAAAAAAATGCGACTATTTCCACACTTTTTATGGCTTAATATTCCTCCCTTTCACTATTTATTCCCTACTGCAGAGGGCTGTAGGCTTTAATCTTAAAAAATGAATTTCTATTTTCTTGTATAAAGCATGTGCGGGATTTAAAATATACGAAGTTTTTAAATTGGAGAGTTACCTTGTTCGACCAATCATGTATTAATGCCGGAATCAGAGTTTTAAAAGAAGAAGCTCAGGCACTGATGGATTTAATCCCTTCTATTGATTCAAACTTTGTAAAAGCCTGCCAGATTATGATGGATACCAAAGGTAAGGTTGTACTTACCGGTGTGGGTAAATCAGGTCATATAGCAACAAAAATTGCCTCAACCCTCGCAAGTACTGGAACTCAGTCCTTCTTTGTTCAGGCAGGAGAAGCTGCTCACGGCGATCTTGGAATGATTGGAAAAGATGATTCTGTCATTGCAATTTCAAACTCAGGAGAAGGATCTGAGCTTAAAATTCTTATTCCTATTCTAAAACGCAGACAGATCCCGCTTATCGCAATTACCGGAAATCCAGAGTCCTCCCTCGGAAAGGCCGCAAATGTCACCCTCAATGCCCATGTAAACAAGGAAGCTTGTCCTTTGAATCTGGCTCCGACCTCAAGCTCAACTGCTGAACTTGCAATTGGTGATGCCCTGGCTGTGGCTCTGATTGAAGCCCGAGGCTTTACAGAAAGAGATTTTGCAATGAGCCACCCAGGCGGGGCCTTAGGAAGAAGACTTCTTGTTCACTGCCAGGATATTATGCATAAAGGATCGGAGATCCCGGTTGTAAATCAGGATGTAACTCTAAAGGAAGCTCTTTTTGAGATGACTCAGAAAACTCTGGGTTTTATCTGTATTGTGGATGATAACCATAAACTTGCAGGTGTATACACTGATGGCGATTTAAGACGCTCTCTTGAAAAGGGCGCCACCATAGGCGATAAAATCAGTGATCTTATGAGCTCAAATGTTAGAGGTGTTGTTAAAGCTGATACTCTTGCTGCAGATGCTCTTGCTCTGATGCACAACCTGAA
>JBJEWX010000209.1:0-8548 GCA_051885275.1 Succinivibrio sp.
AGTTAAATGATGGTGTAGGATGTTCAAATCTTGGTTATCTTTATGACAGTGGTCAGGGTGTAAAACAGGATTACAAAACTGCAACAAAATACTATGAAAAAAGTTGTGAATTAGGTGAAAGTATTGGGTGTAATATAGCCGGTATTAATTATGAAATAGGCCTAGGTGTTAAACAGAGTTATTCGCAAGCTAAACATTTCTACGGGAAGGCTTGTGACTTAGGATGGGAAGATGGTTGTTCCAGATATGCCAGGTTGAATAAACAGGGATATTGACTTAATTCTACTGTATGCAGAAAAAGTAAAAGGTGAATAGGTTATGGATATTTATATTTGTTTTTAGCTTCGATAGCAAGGCCAATCCCACTTTACAGTTCAGCTGATAATTTGTTATCAGAAACATTGAGTAAGGTTCAAAATGGAGTGTGAACTACAAAGTGTGGAAACACAAATAAGTTTGTTGGAATTTGATAAATTATTTGGAGTTCACACTCACAGAGAAGGATAAACTGGCATAACAGGTAAAACCGGACTGTACCAAACCTGAGAATTTTAATGGTACAAAATACCGCGATTTTAATTAAGGAATACAGTCGCACAAACCATAGAGACCTGAGTAGGCATACTCAACAAGAGGTCGGATATATAACTGCATTTACTTCGTTATATAAAGTTGATCAAAAATCTGTTGCACATTCAAGTGGGTCCATATATAAAGAGCATCAATCCAAGAGTAGATCTGGATTTACTTAAATTATTAATCTGGGAAACTCGAGTACTATAATTTTCAAGTGATACCACTGCGTACCATTTATGCTTGTAAATACCAGCAGTTAATTTCTGGAGATCAATATGAAAGACAGTAACTTTAGCTTTGCAAAGATTTCACCTAAGGCACCCCGATCTGAACTTCACGATCTGATAAAACTTACCGGATGCGAGGTTTCTGTAAACAACATGGCTCCTAACTCTGAGGCTCCTTTTTTCCACCACCATAAACTCAATGAGGAGTGCTATGTGGTACTTGAAGGTTCAGGTCAGGTTTATACCGATGGAAGTGTTACAGAAATTTCACAGGGCTCGGTGTTCAGACTCTCTCCTAGTGTTGTCAGAAAAATAAGAGCCAAAGATGATGGACTTAAGTTTATCTGTATTCAATGCAAAGAAAACTCACTTAGTCAGTATACCTTTTCAGACGGTGCCATTGATGAGGGCATTGACTGGTAGTCAGCCTTTTTATAATAGAAAACAGAGTTTTTAGTAAGCTCTGTTTTTCTTTTCTTCAGAATAAAGCTATTTCAAAACTGTATATAAGTTTGCCTTAATAAGGCTCTATATATTTTTCCTATTACACAATAGTCAAAGTTTAACAGCAAAAAATAACCTACTGATTTTAAAGATTAAAATCTATAGTTTCTTTTTATTACCAACTATCAAAACATAGTATTATCAACTTGTTGCATTCTTTCTCCGGCCCAAATACTATTAAGTCCATAGGATTTATCAGTAATAAATCAGAAGTTAAATTTTTATCCAGGTCATAACAGAAAGAGGACTTAAAAAATGGGTTACAGATTTGAAACATTACAGTTACACGTAGGTCAGGAACAGGCAGATCCAGCAACAGACGCAAGAGCTGTTCCTATTTATCAGACAACTTCTTACGTTTTCCATAATTCTCAGCATGCGGCAGATCGCTTCGGTCTTAAGGATGCCGGCAATATTTACGGACGTCTTACCAACTCTACTCAGGATGTTCTTGAAAAGAGACTGACAGCTCTTGAAGGTGGTGCAGCTGCCCTTGCTGTAGCATCCGGAGCTGCCGCGATCTCATACACGATTCAGGCTCTTGCTGCAAATGGCGGACACATTGTTGCCCAAAAAACAATCTATGGCGGTTCCTACAATCTTCTAGCACACACTCTGCCACTGTTTAATATCACTACAACCTTTGTTGATACTCACAATCTTGATGAGATTGAGAATTCAATAAAGCCAAATACAAGAGCCATCTATATTGAGACCTTAGGTAATCCAAATTCAGATATTCCAGATATTGATGCTATTGCCAAGATTGCCCACAAGCACAATTTACCTTTAGTAGTTGACAATACCTTTGGTACCCCATATCTGATTAGACCTATTGAGCATGGTGCTGATATCGTGGTTCACTCAGCAACCAAGTTCATTGGCGGTCACGGTACCACCCTAGGCGGAATCATTGTAGATTCAGGCAAATTTGACTGGAAGAAGAACGCCGACAACTATCCACAGATTGCCAAACCAAACCCAAGCTATCACGGTTTAGCCTTTGCCGATGCCGTAGGCTCACTTGCCTTTATCATCTACTTAAGAGCTATTATTCTTCGTGATACAGGTGCAACCATTTCTCCATTTAATGCCTTCCTGCTTCTTCAGGGTGTGGAAACACTGTCCTTAAGACTTGAAAGACATGCCTCAAACACTCAGAAAGTGGTTGATTTCCTGTCTAAGCATCCAAAGGTTGAAAAAGTAAATCATCCACAGATTGCAGACCATCCTGATCATGCTCTGTATACCAAATACTTCCCTAACGGTGGTGCATCAATCTTCACCTTCAATATAAAGGGTGGCAGAGAAGAGGCTTTCAAGTTCATTGACAATTTAAAGATTTTCTCACTGCTGGCTAATGTTGCCGATGTGAAATCTCTGGTAATCCATCCGGCCTCAACTACTCATTCACAGCTCTCTGAGCAGGAATTAAACAGTGCAGGTATCTTTGAGAACACTATAAGACTCTCAATTGGTACAGAAAACGTCGATGACATTATCGAAGATCTGAGCAACGCTTTTAACGCAATCTAAAAACATCATCTCAACAGACATATCGGCACAATCTGTGCCGATATGTCATTTCTAAGCGGATAAAAATATGTTTGTGATAAATAAAGATCTGTGTACTAACTGTCAGGAATGTCTTGAAAACTGCCCTAACGGAGCAATTGAAGAGAATGAACAAAAAGAAGTTCAAATCAATGTATCCTTATGCTCAGACTGCGCCCTATGCCAGAGTGTCTGCCCTTTTGAAGCTATAGAGGAAAAAGCTGACAACTAGAATTCACTTAGGACTGATATATGGAAATATATGCAGATAATGCAGCAACCACAAAGATTTCTAAAGAAGCTCTCAATACTCTGTGCGCGGTGTATACCGAGGCCTTTGCTAATCCTTCAAGCACCCATATTCCAGGACAGGTGGCAGCAGGATATCTTTCAGATGCTAGAGAGCGAATTAAAAATGCTCTTCATGCTGACAAAAACAGTAAGATTATTTTTACCTCAGGGGGTTCTGAGTCAGACAATCAGGCGATCCTAACCATAAGAGAATATGGTTTAAAGACTGGAAAAAAACATATCATCACATCTGCCTTTGAGCATCATGCCGTTATAAATCCTCTAAAAAGACTAGAGGCTGAAGGTTTTGAAATTGAACTTGTAAAACCGGATAAAAACGGAATAATCAGCACTCAGAGCATAAAAAATGCCCTCAGAATCAACACTGCCGCAATCAGTATCATGTATGCAAACAATGAAATTGGAACGCTGCAGCCTGTAAGAGAAATAGCAGATATTGCCCACAGTGTTAATGCCCTGTTCCATACTGATGCGGTACAGGCTGTAGGTCATCTTGATATTGATGTACAAAAGGATGATATTGATCTTTTATCAATGTCTGCCCACAAATTTCATGGGCCAAAAGGAGTTGGAGCACTGTATGTTTCCCCTTTAATCTCACCTTACAAGTTTATTGAGGGCGGAGCTCAGGAATTGAATTATAGGGCTGGAACACAGAATGTCCCAGGGATTGCTCCAATGGCCTGCGCGCTTGAAGAGTCCCTTGAGGATATAAGTGAAAAAAAAAGAAAACTTTCTGCACTGAGAGATCAGGTAATTAGAGAGTTGCTCTGCATAGACGATCTTAAGATAAACGGTGATCTGCTTTTAAGACTGCCTTCTAATATCAGCTTCAGTGTAAGGGGGATAAGCTCAGAAAGTTTCAAATACCTCTGCCAGAGTCAAAAGATTTACCTATCCTCAGGTTCAGCCTGCCATGAGGGGGATCATAATCCAAGCCATGTGCTTACAGCTATTGACCTTGAGCCTGAATATCTTGATTCTACCTTCAGACTGTCTTTTGATGAAAGCTTTACAAAAGAGCAGGCAGAATATCTTATTGACTGCATCAGAAAAAACATAAGACTTTTAAGATCAAAACCGGCTTTCTAAATATCAAAAAGATCCAGCTGTTTTGCTTCAGAAGGAGGATCAATTCTGTTTGAATTATTAACTAAAGAACTGTTTAGAGAATATACCAAGAATCGTATTATTCTATAGTCAAAAGTTAATCCTCACTATAGCCAAAGCACTTTAGTATAAGTTTTTGCTATTGAAGAATATTAAAAAACAGTATTAGACGAAATATCGGTGAGCATATAACATACAAGCATAGAAAAAAGGAAACTGAGAGACAGTTACCGTTAGTGAGAAAAAAGGCTTTCTAGAAGCAATCAGAGATGCTCTTTTTTTAAGTTACCACTATAAATAGAAAGAACATGCATATGAAAACAATTATTACCGACAACAGCTTTAGCAAGGTTTGCCTGTTTCAAGCTTCATATTTTAACGATCAGAATTTCATTCGAATCTGCAATTCCTGCATAGGCATATGCGCCTTACTTTACATCTGCATTCATACGTGGCGAATGCCTGTTTTCTGATAGAAAAAAAGCAGTAACTGCTATGAGTATATAGATATCCTAATAGAGCATATTTATAAGACTCCTCAGCATTTACTGGCTACTCAAGTCCGCCGTATACAGCACTTCGTATACCAGAAATAAATTTACAAAGATCAGGCCAAATCCTGGTTTTTAGGGAGGTTTTATGTCCTTTAAGGTCGCAGTTGCCACTTCAGATGGTATCAATATTGATTTAGGCTTTGGAAAAGCAGACAGATTTTTAATCCTTGATGTCAGTAACGATGGAACTTATGTGGAAGAAGGCTACCGATTAAGCCCGTCAGGTCTTAAAAGCTTAACTTCAGCTGAAGGCTGCCATAGCGAAAAATCCGGTTGCAACAGCTGCTCAAAAGGCTGCGGCGGCGCCGTAAATGTAGAGTTTTTATGGGATGTTACCTTTGTGCTTGCAACTGAATTCTCCCATAAGGTTTCAAAACTGCTAAACAGGATCTTTATAGATAATCTAGCAGTTTCTCTCCCTATAAAAAAGGCAATACCTAAGCTTGCTGTCTTTGAAAACAGAAGAAACAGAAATACTAAGGCAAAAGTTGAGATAGAGGAAGAGCCAAAAATAAAGGCAGAATACTCTGAAAATATTGAAACAGCAGACGGCGAAATCCCCCAAACCTCAAAGGTTTTAGGTGACCGACACCTCTTTTACCGTGTCGCAGTCGCAAGCTCTGACGGTCATGTCATCAATGAACACTTTGGTCATGCAAAAAAGTTTCATATCTTTGATTTAAAAGACAATGTCGCAGTTTATGTTGAAAGCAGAGATGTAAGTCCAGCCTGCAACGGAGACGGTCATTTAGAATCCAGTTTCAGAAAGATTTCAGATACCTTAAAAGACTGTGCCGCCATTGTGGTTGCAAAAATCGGAGAAGGTGCAAGCAGCTTCCTTGAGCATGACGGCTTTTTGGTATTTGAAGCTCCTTTCCTTATTTCAAGCGTTCTTGAAAAGATCATTGAGGACAGACTGTTAGAGGATAACCATGAGCAAGTTTGAAGATTTATGCGCTAAGCATCCCTGCTACTCAAAAGGGCCTCAGAAAACCGGAAGAATTCATCTGCCGGTAAGCCCAGGCTGCAATATTGGGTGCAAGTTCTGTGACCGCAAGGTAAATGATTTTGAACAAAGACCTGGTGTTACAGGTCAGATCATAACTCCAAAAGAAGCTCTTGAGGTTGTAAGGCGCGCTCTTGAGATTGGCAGGAATATTACAGTTGCAGGAATTGCAGGTCCTGGAGATACTCTTGCAACTCCTTATGCCTTAGAAACATTCAGGCTAATAAAAAAGGAATTTCCTCAACTGTTTTTATGCATGAGTACAAACGGCCTGCTACTCCCTGAGAAAGCCGATGAGATTATCAGGACGGATATTGACTCTCTTACAGTAACAGTAAACGCGGTTGATCCTGTAATTGGAGCTCTGCTCAACAGTTTTGTCATATACAAAAAACACCGCTATGAAGGTGTGGAAGCTGCAAAAATCTTAATTGAAAACCAGCTGACCGGTATCAGAAAGATTGCAGCTGCAGGAATAAGCGTCAAAGTTAATACCGTACTGGTGCCTGAGATCAATATCAACCATATTGAAACAATTGCCAAAACAGTAAAAGAGGCCGGAGCATCAATTTATAACATTATTCCTCTTATTCCTCAGTTTGAACTAAAGGAATGCTCCGCACCAAACTGTTTTCAGATTGATAAAAGCAGAAGTCTTGCGCAGAAGCATATTCAGGTATTCAGGCACTGTCAGCACTGCAGAGCCGATGCTATCGGAATCCCGGGAGGTGAGGATTTATCAAGGCAGGTATACGTAAAAAAGATCACTACAAGCGAAACTTTCTCTCACGGTTAGTTATTTTGAATTAAGTTATTTTGATTTAACACAGGAAAATAATAATGGCAAAGAAACTGAATCTTCAAATGAGTGCCGTTGAAAACCGCGAAATGAGACTGGGTACAATTATCGGATGGGACGGCAAGGCCTCTCAGCTGGTAAAAGAATCAGCCTACATAGAACGCGCTCAGAAATTTGAAGGGAAAAAAGAGTCCTCCTGCGGAGGCGGATGCGGCAGTAAAAAAATCTGTAAACTCTGTGAGCTCAATTCTCCGCTCAACCAGCAGACCATGTGCGCCAACGCAATTGTTGAGTGCCAGATTGGCAACATTACAGACTGTATTCTGATTCAGCATGCACCTATTGGCTGTTCTGGCGATAACCCATGGTTCAACCTCGCTTTTAACATGGGTCTTGGCAGAAGAGGCAAGCCTGCTCAGAATCTTAAGATCTACTCTACCAACCTGCTTGAGTCAGACATGGTGTTTGGTGCTTCTGACAAGTTAAGAAAAACCTGTAGAGCTGTTTTTGAGCGTGAGCACCCTAAGGCTATCTTCATTTCAATGGCCTGCGCTACTGCAATTATCGGTGAAGATATAGACAGTATTTCTGAAGAAATGGAAGCTGAACTTGGTATTCCTGTTGTTCCTCTGCACTGCGAAGGATTCAGATCAAAACACTGGAGTACAGGTTTTGATGTGTCTCAGCATGGCGTGGTAAGACAGATTGTTAAAAAGGATCCTAAAAAGCAGAACGATCTTATCAATATCGTGGCTCTTTGGGGTACTGACTACTTTACTCCAATGCTCAAACCTCTTGGCTTAAGAGTCAACTACATGATTGATATGGCAAGCTATGATGAGCTGGCACAGGCAAGCGAGGCAGTAGGCACTGCAACATTCTGCAATACTCTTGGGTCATACATGGCTACCGCTTTAGAACAGGAGTTTGGGGTACCTCAGATTGATGCTCCTCAGCCATACGGCTTCAAAGGCACAGATGAGTGGCTTAGAGCAATTGCCAAACTTGTCAACAAGGTTGATGAGACAGAGAAGTACATTAAGTCAGAACATGAGAGAGTGCTGCCTAAGATTGAAGAGCTTAGAAAGAAGTTCAAGGGGGTAAAGGGCTTTGTGATGACCGGCTCTGCCTATGCCCACGGTCTTATCACGGTGCTTCGGGAACTTGGAATTGAAGTTCAGGGATCTATTGTATTCCACCACGATCCTATTTATGACGGTGCAGGCTCTCATCAGGATACCCTAAAAGAACTTGTTGAGACTTACGGTGATATTCCTAACTACACAGTAAGTAAGACAGAAGCCTATCAGCTTACAAATATCTTCAGAAGAATTGAAAAGCCAGATTTTGTAATTATCCGTCATCAGGGTCTTGCCCCTGAGGCAGCAAAGCTTGGCATCCCTGCTCTTGCTATGGGTGATGAGCATATCCCGGTTGGATATGACGGCATTATCAGAACCGGCGAGATTATTTTAAACATCATGGCAAGAAAGAAATTTAACCAGGTGCTGCAAAAGCATGTACCTGTACCTTATACAGACTGGTGGGTATCTCAGGAGGATCCGTTCCTGCTGGCTAACAATCCGGAGATCCTTGAGACCATTGTGCCACTGAACAAGACATCGTCTTATGATGAAGAGGAATTTTAAATGGCTAATAAACAACAGAGTTCATGCATTGTTCATAACCACTATGCCTGTACTGTAGGCGCAGCTTACACTGTAGCGGCAATCAAGGGAGCTGTTCCTATTGCCAACTGCGGTCCTGGCTGTATGTACAAGCAGTTCTTCTTTTTAAGTTTTGATAACGGCTTTCAGGGAACCTCTGGTGTAAGTGGAGGCAATATTCCAAGTGCCAATGTTGGTGAAAACGACATTGTTTTTGGTGGAGTCAAAAAACTAGATGA
>JBJEWX010000210.1:0-8533 GCA_051885275.1 Succinivibrio sp.
AGCGCTTCGCAATCCGTGAAGGTGGCCGTACTGTAGGTGCTGGTGTTGTTGGTACAATCATCGAATAATTCTAGCTTATCCTGTTAGAATCATGTCCGTAGCAGTATTGTACTGCTACGGATTTAATTATCTAAAGGGCACTGAAATTGTGCCTTTGAATTAAAGGTTTATTTATGTCAGAAACTAATCGCAACGCAGATGCAACTGCCAAAAAAGTTGCTCCTAAAAAAGTTGCCAACGCTGCTGATTCAAATTTATTTATCTCCCCTGCTCTCAGCGCATTTTTCTGGACTATTTCGGTACTACTGGTTGCAGGTGCCATTTTAGGTAACTGGTACTACACAACCTATGTATCTGTTGACGAGAGCAGCATGGGTAGACTCTTGCGAGTTGCAATCGTAGTTGTACTGTTTGCTCTTGCATTTATTTGTGCGCTATTCACAAATAAGGGCCGCGCTTTACTTCAGTTTGGCCGCCAGTCCTATACAGAGCTCCGTAAGGTCGTGTGGCCAACAAGACAGGAAGCTGTTCAGACCACATTTATTGTATTTATTGCAGTTTGTGTTGTAAGCTTATTCCTGTATCTTTGCGACATTATATTCTTACAGCTGGTTCGTTTTTTTACACTGTAAATCCATTTACAAGGACACCGTATGGCAGATTTAGATAAATTTGATGCTCCTCAGGCTCCTGAAGCTCCAGTTGCTGATGATCTGGAAGCTTTAAACTCAAATCCTGATTTGGAAAAGGCAGAGAAGAAAAACAACTATTTTGGCGGGGATAAATTCCGTTGGTATGTCATTCAGGCATTCTCTGGCTTTGAGCAGCGTGTTGCATTAACTCTTGCCGAAAGAATCAAAATCCATCACATGGAAGAGTACTTTGGTGAAATTCTTGTTCCTAAAGAGAAAGTCAAGGAAATCAAGGATGGAAAGAAGCGAGAGAGTGAGAGAAAGTTCTTTCCAGGCTACGTACTTGTTAACATGAGAATGACCTCTGAGTCCTGGCAGTTAGTTAAGCATACAGACAGAGTTTTAGGCTTCATTGGCGGTACCTCTGAAAAGCCTCTTCCTATTACAGATGCTGAGGCAGACAAGATCCTCAATCGTCTTAAAGAGACTGAAGATTCTCCACGTCCTAAGACCATGTTTGAAATTGGCGAGCATGTTCGCGCAATCGATGGAGCATTCAAGGATTTCGTTGGAACTGTAGAGAAAGTTGACTACGAGAAGAACAGACTTACAGTATCAATCGCAATCTTTGGCCGCGCTACTCCTGTTGAATTAGATTTCACTCAGGTTGAGAAAGATATCTAATCATTTGCATTTAGGGTCAGTTTATGGCCCTAAAATTCTTTTTCCATTAAATCCTCTTTTCATTAATATTTTTTTTCTTGCTATTTGATTAATACTTGTGTATAATCCCAAAGCTATTTTTGTGCGCTAAGTCAAAAATACATGTCTTATGACAAAGGGAAGCGCAGAGACAAGCTCTGCTCGATATCACCCACTTTTTTCTGAGGAAACTCTCAAAATGGCAAAGAAAGTTACTGCCTATATCAAATTACAAGTTGGTGCTGGTAACGCAAATCCAGCTCCTCCAGTTGGTCCTGCATTAGGTCAGCATGGCGTTAATATCATGGAATTCTGTAAGGCATTCAATGCTAAAACAGCTAACATGGAAAAAGGCCTGCCTGTACCAGTTATTATTACTGTTTATCAGGACAAGTCATTCACTTTCGTATCAAAGACAACTCCTGCTTCTTACTTAATCAAGAAGACACTTGGCCTGAAGTCAGCTTCACACAAGCCAGGTACTGAAGTTGCCGGCAAGATCACCATGGATCAGTGCAGAGAAATCGCTAAGGCTAAAGAGCCTGATATGACTGGTGCAGATTTAGACGCATCAGCACGTACCATCGCTGGTACTGCACGTTCAATGGGTATCCAGGTGGAGGACTAATCAATGGCTAAGATTGCTAAGCGTTTAAAAGAAATCCGTGCAGCTGTTGATAAGACTAAGCAGTACGACGTAGTTGAAGGTTTCAACGTATTAAAGAACACCGCTAAGGCCAAGTTCGTAGAGAGCGTTGACGTAGCTGTACAGTTAGGTATTGATGCTACTAAGTCAGATCAGAACGTTCGCGGTGCAACAGTTCTTCCAAACGGTACAGGTAAGACTGTACGTGTACTCGTTTTCACTCAGGGTGAGTTAGCAGAGCAGGCTAAGGCTGCTGGAGCTGATCACGTTGGTATGGACGAGCTGGCAGCTGAGGTTAAGAAGGGTTTTGCTGACTTTGATGTTGTTATTGCATCACCTGATGCAATGCGTGTTGTAGGTCAGTTAGGTCAGATCTTAGGTCCAAGAGGCTTAATGCCAAACCCTAAGGTTGGTACTGTAACCCGCGATGTAGCTACTGCTGTTAAGAATGCTAAAGCTGGTCAGGTTCGTTTCCGTAATGACAAGGCTGGCAACATTCAGACCTCAATTGGCAAGGTTAACTTCACTGCAGAGCAGTTAGCAGATAACCTTTCAGCTTTAATCGCTGCTATCATCAAATTAAAGCCTGCTTCAGCAAAGGGTACTTATATCAAGAAAGTATGCGTCTCAACAACTATGGGTGTTGGTCTGCAGATTGATAAGAATACCATTGCTTCAGACAAGGCAGCTCAGGCTTAATTGACTGGGTGAGCACTAGGTACTGGTGCTCTAAGAATTTGGAAAGGAGGCTTTGCCGCCAAACCAAAGACCGCAGGGGGGAGTACCTTAATCATCCTGCGTAGGCGGAGTCCTGTGAAGGACTCCGGTGGTCCCGAAAGGGTATAGTCCACTATGGACATTCCAGGAGTCACTGCTAAAAATGGCATTGAATATCGAAGACAAAAAGGCAATCGTTGCTGAAGTCGCCGAAGTAGCCAAGAAAGCTGTGTCAGCTGTTACTGCAGATTCATGCGGTATTCCAGTAGCATCTTTAACTCAGTTACGTAAAGAGGCTCGTGCAAACAATGTATATTTACACGTTGTTCGTAACACTCTTTTAACTCGTGCTTTAGAAGGTACAGAGTTTGAGTGCATCAAGGATTCATGCAAGGGTCCAACCATTATCGGTTTATCTCTTGAGCATCCAGGTGCTGCTGCTAGAATCTTCAAGAATTTTGCTAAGACCTGCGAAAACTTCAAAGTTAAAGCATTAGCATTTGAAGGTAAGGCATACGACAGCAAAGACATTGATGTTCTTGCAACATTACCAACATACGACGAGGCTATCGCTCAGTTAATGGCAACCATGAAAGAGGCTGCAGCTGGCAAGCTTGTTCGTACTCTTGCTGCATTGGGCGAGAAACTTGGTTCAGAGGCAAGTGCTTAATAGCACTGCTGGTTAGACTAATTTATAGTCGATTGTTTTTTTTCAGGCATGGCCTGACATTTTATAGGAAGTTTTAAAAATGGCTTTATCTAAGGATGAAATCATTGAGGCAATTGCTGCTCTATCTGTAACTGAAGTTGTAGAGTTAGTAAAGGCAATGGAAGAGAAGTTTGGTGTTTCAGCTGCAGCTGCTGCTGTTGCTGCTCCTGCAGCTGGTGCTGCTGGTGCTGCAGAAGAGAAGACCGAGTTTGACGTTATGCTTAAGTCAGCTGGTGCTAACAAGATTGCTGTTATTAAGGCAGTTCGTGGCGCTACCGGCTTAGGCTTAAAGGAAGCTAAGGACTTAGTTGAGTCAGCTCCTGCTAAGGTTAAGGAAGGTCTGCCAAAGGCTGATGCTGAGGCTTTAGTTAAGTCTTTAGTTGAGGCTGGTGCAGAGGCTGCTTTAGCTTAATCTCCAGCTTTTAAATAGTGGCTCGCATCGGGCCATTGACCTTAAATTATAGGGTCTGAAACGTAACCCGAGCCCCCTTTATAGGGGGATCGGGTTCGATGCCTTAATATACAGTGGTGCGCAAGCACCCTTCCGGAAACAGATCAAATAGAGGATCACCTATCCATGGTCTACTCCTACACTGAGCAAAAACGTATCCGTAAGGATTTTGGTAAGCGTGTTAAAGTTTTAGATACACCTTACTTATTGGCAGTACAGCTTGATTCATTTAAACAATTTATCAGTTCAGATCCAAACAACGAAAATGGTTTGGTAGCAGCTTTCAAGAGTGTATTTCCTATCAAGAGTTATTCAGGAAATGCTGAACTGTGCTATAACAGCTTCCATCTTGGTGAGCCTAAATTCAATGTTCACGAATGTATGATTCGTGGAACTACATATTCAGCTCCATTAAAAGTCAAATTAAGCTTAGTTCGTTACGAGAAAGATTCTCCAAAGACTGTAAAAGAGCGAATTGACCAGGATGTATACATGGGAGAAATCCCTCTGATGACTGATAACGGTACTTTTATCGTTAATGGTACAGAGCGTGTTGTTGTATCCCAGTTACACAGAAGCCCTAGCGTTTTCTTTGATAACGACAGAGGTAAAACCTACCCTGGTCGTATCCTATTTAGTGCTCGAGTTATCCCTTACCGTGGTTCATGGTTGGATTTTGAGTTTGATCACCGCGATAACCTGTTTGTTCGTATTGACCGTCGCAGAAAATTACCAGCTACGGTTCTGTTAAGAGCATTAGGCTACACCACTGAGCAGATCTTAGGCTTATTCTTTGACACTGTTGAAATCGAGTTCAAGAACAACAAGATCAACATGGAGCTGGTTCCTGAGAGCTTACGTGGTGAAACTGCTTCTTTTGATATAAAGGTTGGCAAGGACGTAATTGTTGAAAAGGGCATGAAGATTACAGCTCGTCACGTTCGCCAGTTAAAGAAGCTTGAGGTAACCTCTCTAGAAGTTCCTGCTGAGTATCTGTTAGACAAGATTGTAGCAAAAGACTACAAGAATAAAGAAGGCAAGGTAATTTTAGCAGCCAATACCCTGTTAACAGAAGAAAGTCTAAAGTCAGTATCTGAGTTTGGTCTTAAGAAGATTGAAATCCTTTACACAAGTGCTGTTGATGAGGGTTCCTTTATTGCTGATACCTTAAGAAACGATACAACCCGTGACTTAAGCTCAAATGAGGCTGACAGAAACGCTGCTTTATTTGAAATCTACAAGATGATGCGCCCTGGTGAAATACCTACAGTAGAAGCTGCAGAAGTTCTCTTTAAGAACCTGTTCTTCGCTGAGGACAGATATGACCTTTCATCAGTCGGTCGTATGAAGTTCGACAGTCGTTTTGTAGAAGAGAAGAATTTTAAGGCAGGTGTTGCAAGACTTTTAGCTGATGACAATTCACAGCTTAATACAGCCGACTCTGGTGTGTCTGTTGTAGATGGTTTTGTGTATGCTCAGTATCCAAAGATTGTTGATCTGATTAAGCCTCTTCTTGACCCGGCAGAAGTTGAGTGCATGCCTAACACTGTTCCTCAGAGAGTGGCAGATAAGCTATTAGGCTTCCTTGACAATATTCTGTTACCTTCAAATAAGGATCAGATGCTTCCAGCACAGGAGCGTCTGCTGCATAAGGTAAAGATTCAGCCAAAGGATGGCGAGGCATTTACTTATGACAGAGCAATCATTCTTCCTTTATCAGTTCTTGATTTAGACAAGAATGCTCCTTCACTTGAGGGTAAGGTTACCGACTCTAAGGGTAAGGAGCTCAATCTTGATACATCATTCATTGAAAATGAGCCATCACGTGGTACCTTAAATCACAGTGATATTATCAAGGTAATGCGTTACCTCATTAAGATCCGTAACGGTAAAGAGACAATTGATGATATCGATCACTTAGGTAACCGCCGTATCCGCTCAGTTGGTGAAATGGCTGAAAACCAGTTCCGTATCGGTCTGGTACGTGTAGAGAGAGCAGTAAAAGAAAGACTGTCTTTAGGCGATCTTGATAATACAACTCCTCAGGAGCTGATCAATGCAAAGCCTATTTCTGCAGCTATTAAAGAGTTCTATGGCTCAAGCCAGCTGTCTCAGTTTATGGATCAGAACAATCCACTTTCTGAGGTTACTCACAAGCGCCGTATTTCCGCTTTAGGTCCTGGTGGACTTACCAGAGAAAGAGCAGGCTTTGAGGTTCGTGACGTTCACCCAACTCACTATGGCAGACTCTGTCCTATTGAGACACCTGAAGGTCCAAACATCGGTCTTATCAACTCTCTGTCAGTTTTTGCCCGTTGCAACGATTATGGTTTCCTTGAGACCCCTTATCGTTTCGTAAAGGATGGTGTTGTAACAGAAGAGTTCCAGTATCTGTCAGCCATTGATGAAGGTCAGTACGTTATTGCTCAGGCTAACACTGATCTTGACGAGAACGGCAAGATCTTATCTGAGTATGTACAGTGCCGTTACAAAGGCGAGTCTGAGGTAAGAAGAGCAACTGATGTTCAGTTTATGGACGTTTCTCCTCAGCAGATTATTTCTGTTGCAGCAGCTCTGATTCCATTCCTTGAGCATGATGACGCTAACCGTGCTCTGATGGGTGCTAACATGCAGAGACAGGCAGTTCCAACAGTTCGCTCTGAGAAGCCTTTTGTAGGTACTGGTATGGAGCGTGCGGTAGCTGTTGACTCTGGTGTATCTATTATCGCAAAGCGTGGCGGTGTGGTTCAGCATGTAGACGGTGGACGTATTGTTGTTCGCGTAAATATCGATGAGATTGAGGGCGATCATGATGCAGGTATTGATATTTACAACCTCATCAAATACACCCGTTCTAACCAGAACACCTGCATCAACCAGAGACCATGTGTTTCATTAAATGAAAAGGTTAAAGCTGGTGACGTGATTGCAGACGGTTCTTCAACCGATATGGGCGAGTTAGCCTTAGGTCAGAACATGCGTATCGCATTCATGCCTTGGAACGGTTATAACTACGAGGATTCTATCCTTGTATCTGAGAGAGTTGCTGCAAAAGATCGTTTAACAACAATTCATATCGAAGAAATGTCATGTATCGCTCGTGACACTAAGCTTGGACCTGAGGAAATCACAGCTGATATTCCTAATGTAGGTGAATCTGCATTATCTAAGCTTGACGAGGCTGGTATTGTCTATGTCGGTGCTGAGGTTGTTGGCGGTGATATTCTTGTTGGTAAGGTAACTCCAAAGGGTGAAACTCAGTTAACTCCTGAAGAGAAGTTACTGCGCGCAATTTTCGGTGAGAAGGCTTCTGAGGTTAAGGATTCCTCTCTGAGAATGGCTAACGGCGAGACCGGTACCGTTGTGGATGTTCAGATCTTTACCCGTGAAGGTGTAGAGAAGGACAAGCGTGCTAAAGAAATAGAAGAGATGCATATTAACAAGGCTAAGAAGGATCTGGATGAAGAATTCAGTTTCTTAACTCAGGGTTTATTGCATCAGGTACGTATTCACCTTGTCAAAAACGGTATTTCTCAGGAAAAGGTTGACGCTCTGGCAGATGATGAGCTGTTAAAGCAGACTTTAGCAGATGACAAAGCTCAGCGTCAGTTAGAAGAGTTTGCTGTACGCTTAGAAGAGTTTGCTAAAGAGTACAAAGAGAAGTTTGGAGCCGAGAAGAAGAAGATCACCGATGGCGATGATTTAACTCCTGGTGTACTGAAGATTGTTAAGGTATACGTTGCTGTTAAGCGTCGTATTCAGCCTGGTGACAAACTTGCAGGTCGTCACGGTAACAAGGGTGTTATTTCAAGAATTAACCCAATTGAGGATATGCCATACGATGAGACTGGTCGTCCAGTTGATATGGTTCTAAATCCTCTGGGTGTGCCTTCACGTATGAACATCGGTCAGGTTCTTGAGGTTCACTTAGGTCTTGCTGCTAAGGGTATTGGTGAGAAGATCAACAAGATGCTCATTCAGCAGAAGGCTATTGCTGAGATCAGAAAGACACTGCAGGATATTTATGATCTTGGCGATACTTCTCAGAAGGTTGATATTGCTTCAATGTCCGATGATGAAGTACTGACCCTTGCAAATAATCTGCGTGATGGTCTGCCTGTAGCTACCCCTGTGTTTGACGGTGCTCAGGAAGAAGACATTAAGGCTATGCTGAAGATGGCAGATCTTCCAGAGTCTGGACAGATGACTTTATATGATGGCAGAACTGGCCGTCCATTTGAGCGTAAGGTAACAGTAGGTTACATGTATATGCTCAAGCTCAACCACTTGGTTGATGACAAGATGCATGCTCGTTCAACAGGTTCATACAGCCTTGTTACACAGCAGCCTCTGGGTGGTAAAGCACAGTTCGGTGGACAGCGTTTCGGTGAAATGGAAGTATGGGCACTTGAAGCTTACGGTGCCGCATATACCTTGCGTGAAATGCTTACCGTTAAGTCTGATGACGTTAACGGTAGAACTAAGATGTACAAGAATATTGTTGATGGCAAGTACACAATGGAAGCCGGTATTCCAGAGTCCTTCAACGTTCTTTTACGTGAAATTCGTTCACTTGGTATTAATATCGATCTTGTCCGCAAGGAATAGAGTTCTAGTTAGAGGCATCTAATGCCTCTAGTTAGCTACTACAATAGGAGAAACTGTTGTGAGCAACA
>JBJEWX010000211.1:0-8515 GCA_051885275.1 Succinivibrio sp.
AAACTTTCCACTGTCAACCACACAGCCACCAACCTGTACAGCGTGGCCATCAAGGAATTTTGTGGTTGAATGAACAACTATGTCGGCACCATAATCAAAAGGTTTGCACAGCACAGGAGTTGCAAAAGTATTATCCACAATCAGTGGTATCTCATGCTTATGAGCTAAATTAGCAAATCTTTCAATATCGAAAATTGTCAAAGCCGGATTTGCGATGGTCTCTCCGAATATGGCTTTGGTATTTTCTCTAATCTTTTCTTCAATCTGTTTGTCAGTTTCATTCTGATCAAAGAATGTAACATCGATACCCATTCTCTTGAAGGTAACAGCCATAAGATTGAAGGTTCCACCGTAGACAGTAGATGAACACAGAATGTGATCCCCTGCCTTTGCAATGGTCAGAACAGCCGTCAGGGTTGCTGCCTGTCCTGATGAAGTCAGCATAGCGCCCACGCCACCTTCAAGATCAGCTATCTTTTCTTCTACATGACCACAGGTAGGATTACCAAGTCTTGTATAAAAATAGTTTGCTGTCTTTAAATCAAATAAATCAGCTATATCCTTTGTGCTGTCATATCGGAAAGTTGTGCTCTGCACAATAGGCATTACGCGGGGACCTGCATTTTCAGGGGTATAACCTGAATGCAAACACTTTGTTGAATCTTTCATTACATCTCCTTAAAGAAACGGATGATACTCATCCAAAAAATTATCTTACCTTTAAGGTTTCAAAATATTGTCTGCAGATCGGACAGATTACTCTGCCCTGCTGACAATTTCCTTTGGCAAAGGAAATGATTTTTCTTTTAAATCGCTGCCGTATTCCTGAACATCGACAGCTCCATGCGAAAGTAAAAATTCAACAATATCGGTTACCACATACTCAGGAGCAGATGCGCCGGCACTTATTCCTACAGATGTGATACCTTCAAACCAGGACAGATCAATCATAGAACTGTCGTCTATAAGATAGGAAACAGCTCCTTCAGATTGAGCCACCTCCTTTAGACGGTTTGAGTTTGAAGAATTTGCACTTCCTGCAATTAGAACAAGTTGACAGACTTTTGCTAAGTCACGTACTGCGTTCTGTCTCACCTGAGTTGCTCTACAGGTGTCATCGGCCTTAGGGCCAGAAATCATTGGATATTTTTTCTTCAATGCCTCAACTGTTAGCTGAGTTTCATCAACACTCAGCGTAGTCTGAGTTGCAAAAAATGAATTAGCCCCATCTATATCAAGTTTTTCTACATCCTCAGGGCTTAGGATAATATGCACCTTCTCTGAAGGACCAGTGTACTGTCCTATTGTACCTGATACCTCCTGATGCCCCTTGTGACCAATAACCACAACATCAAGACCTTTGTCTCCGGCCTTATTCATTTTTCTGTGGATTGCAGTCACTACCGGACAGGTTGCGTCAATAATAGACATCTGCAGAGATTCAGCCATTTTCTCTGTCTCAATGCCTACTCCGTGAGCTGAAAAAATGAGAACTTTATTCTGTGGATCAATGATCTCCTCAAGATTTTCTACAAAAGTTGCCCCGGATTTTTTAAGATCATCAACAACATGTTTGTTATGGACAACCTCATGAAGAACATAGACTTTCTCCCGTCCATACAGCTCAAGTGCCTTAAGTACAGTGTTGATGGCACGTTCTACGCCTGCGCACATTCCTCTTGCTTTGGCAATTTTTACAGAAAAAGTCACTGCTTATTTCTTCTCTTTTCCAAAAAAACCTATAGCCACCAGTATGCCGCACCCGCAGCATACGGCAATATCAGCCACATTAAAGGCAGGATAATAGTATGAAAATGAATCTGTTTTTACATAGAAAAGCAGAAAATCAATTACATATGAGAGTATTGCCCTGTCTATCAGATTTCCGACAGCTCCGCCTATCACCAGTGAAACTGCAAAACAGGTCCACTTTCTGCTCTTTGGGGTCCTTAAAAGTGCCACTAGAAGGGCTAGACTTATTGCTACAGATACAGCAATAAAGAAATACCTCTGCCATCCACCCTGAGAAGCCAGAAAGCTAAAGGCTGCCCCTTCATTTCTAACGTAGACGATATCGAAAAAAGAGGTTACTGAATACCCGATGGTATTAAGCGGAATTGCCTCTACCACCAGATACTTGGTGAGCTGATCAAGCACTACAACCAGCAGGCTCCAAAAAAGAAACCTGCAACCGTTGTTTTTAACAATTAAAGACATATTTTAGGCAAACTTTCTAATCTCGCCTGCAGACTTGATGTTCTGAACACAGCGTGGGCATAAGCCAGGATATTCAGGATCAGAATCAACTTCATCCTCATAATGCCAGCATCTCTCACACTTCTTTGCTGATGATTTCTCAACAGTAAATGCGCAGTCAATAACATCTGATACAAATGCACCCTCAGGAGCAGCCTCATCAGAGACAACAGCCTTTGATGTGATAAGAACAAAGCACAGTTCTGAAGAAATCTTCAATAGATCAGACAGCAGCTCGCCCTTAGCGTAAATCTTAACAACAGCTTCTAGGGAACCGCCGATTACACCATTGTTTCTTGCAGTCTCAATTGCCTTGTTAGCTTCATTTCTGAAGGTTAGCATTCTCTGCCAGTATTCTGAATTGAACTGTGAAGATTCATCAAGTTCATTGAGCTGGTCATACCAGGTTGATGTAAATACAAACTCTTCTCTCTTTCCTGGCATTGCCTCCCAGGCTTCCTGTGCTGTAAATGACAGGATAGGAGCAATCCAGCGGATAAGAGCTTCAGCAATAACATACAGTGCGCTCTGGCAGGAACGTCTTGCTGCACTGTCTGCCTTAGCTGTGTACTGTCTGTCCTTGATAATATCAAGATAGAAAGAGCCAAGTTCGATTGAGCAGAAATTCATCAGGATCTGAACCACCTTGTGGAAGTCATACTCCTCGTAGCAGGCTAAGAGCTCTTTCTGAGTCTTTGAGGTAAGTGAAACAGCCCACTTGTCAAGCTCAACCATGTCTGCAAAGGCAACTCTGTCTGTTTCCGGATTGAAACCATTTAAGTTGGCAAGCAGGAATCTGATGGTATTACGTACACGACGGTATGCATCAGAGGAACGCTTAAATATTTCATGTGATACAGCCATATCACCTGTGTAATCATTTGAAGCAATCCATAAACGCAGTACGTCAGCACCTAACTTGTCTATAACCTCCTGAGGAGCAATTACGTTGCCAAGAGACTTAGACATCTTTCTGCCCTGACCGTCAACAGTAAAGCCGTGAGTCAGAACCTCTTTATATGGAGCCTTATCTTTTGTTGCAACAGACAGCATCAGAGAGGACATGAACCAGCCTCTGTGCTGATCTGAACCTTCAAGGTAAAGATCAGCGCCATGACCTTTGAATTCCTCTCTCTGATCTACTACAGAGTACTGAGTTGATCCAGAATCAAACCAGACATCGAGAGTATTTGGATCCTTGTGGTAGTTTTTTGCCTCTTCAGCACCAATCAGATCTTCAACCTTAAGATCCCACCATGCCTGAATACCGTTTTTCTCAACAGCCTTTGCTACCTTCTCAATGATTGCAGGTGTATCCGGGTGGATCTCGTTGGTCTCATTGTTAATCAGCACCGCACAAGGCATACCCCAGGTTCTCTGGCGGGAAATACACCAGTCGGTACGCTGCTTCACCATAGCTTCGATACGGTTCTGACCCCAAGATGGGATCCATTTGGTCTTCTTGATCTCCTCAAGGGCACGGGTTCTTAACCCTTTTGCATCCATTGAGATAAACCACTGAGGAGTAGCTCTAAAGATAACAGGTGTCTTGTGACGCCAGCAGTGAGGATAGCTGTGGGTAATAACCTTGAGCTTTACTAAAGAACCCTTGTCTTTTAATACATCTACTACAGCTGGGTTTGCCTTTAAAACATTCAGACCTGCAAAGTATTCCACATCCTCTTTAAAGCAGCCGTCAGGTCCTACAGGATTATAGATTTCAATGCCATACTTTACAGATACATTATAGTCATCAAGACCATGACCACCTGCGGTGTGAACACAGCCGGTACCGGCTTCTAAGGTAACATGGGCACCTAAGATTACAGGAACTGTAAAGTCTAAGAATGGATGTTTAAAGCGCAGAAGTTCAAGCTGTTTGCCTGATACATCATCTCCAAGCAGGCTGTACTCCTCAATCTCACACTCTTTCATTACAGTCTCAACAAGCTCTGTTGCCATAATGAATCTTTCTGCACCCTTGTCTGTTTTTACCTGAACAAGAGAATATCTTAACTGATCATTCATGCAGATTGCTCTGTCTGCAGGCAGTGTCCAGGGAGTTGTAGTCCAGATTACGCATGAAATAGGACCTGTTCCCTGTCCCTGAGCATTAAAGGCTGACAGTACCTTGTCATCCTCAGTACTTGCAAAGCGTACATAGATTGAATCTGATTTTACATCAGCATACTCAACTTCAGCCTCAGCCAGAGCTGACTGACAGTCCATACACCAGTAAACAGGTTTAAGTCCGCGGACAAAGTGACCATTGGCAATTACCTTGCCTAGGGCTCTTAGAGTATCAGCCTCAGTCTTGTAGTTCATTGTAAGGTATGGATTGTCCCAGTCACCTAATACGCCAAGACGCTTAAAATCTTTGCGCTGACCTTCAACCTGGCTCTTTGCATACTTTCGGCATTCTTCTCTGAAAGCAGCAGCGTCAACCTTAACCCCAGGCTTTCCAACAAGACTTTCTACCTTAACTTCAATTGGAAGTCCGTGGCAGTCCCAGCCTGGAACGTATGGAGAATCAAATCCAGACAGAGTCTTTGACTTTACGATTATGTCTTTTAAAACCTTATTGATAGCATGACCAATATGAATATTGCCGTTTGCATATGGAGGACCATCATGAAGAACGAACATGTTTGCTCCGGCACGTGCGGTACGGATCTTCTTGTAGAGACAGCGTTTCTCCCAATCCTGCAACATGCCTGGTTCACGCATAGACAGATTTCCTCTCATAGGGAATTCTGTATTAGGAAGGTTTAAAGTACTTTTGTAATCAGCCATTTTCAACTTCTACCAAATTTGATTAAAAATCTTTCATATCATAGTTTTTCAAAACATCTCTAGCTTTGTTTCTGTCATTTAGAAGGTGTTCCTTTAAAACTGATATGCTTACAAATTTTTCTTCGTTCCGTATTTTCTCAATAAAGAAAACACGAATGCTCTCTCCATACAGTGAATGGTTAAAATCAAACAGATTCACCTCTAGAAGAGCTTTTTTCTGACCGTCAACCACTGTTGGCCTGTAGCCAACATTAGCCATACCGTCATACAGGCCATAACCTGTAAGAACCTTAACTGCATAAACACCTTTTAGAGGTGATATTCTGCGGTTGATATTGACATTTGCTGTTGGGAAACCAAGTTCTCTTCCAATCTGATTTCCATGCACTACAATTCCTGACATGGAATAGTATCTGCCAAGTGCCTCCCTAGCAAGTTTCAGATCACCATTGAAAAGGTATTCCCTGATTCTAGTGCTGGATATACGCTCATTGTTAAGATTGACACCCGGTATGCAGCTAGCTTCCATACCAACAGTACTGCCGATACGGATCATGTCTTCAATAGTATATTTACCCTTCTGTCCAAAATTAAAAAGAGATCCGACTGTAACGCTTTTTACTCCAAGCTTCTCATGCAGAAGATCAATCACATATTCCCTGTCAGTCATAGAAGCAAACTCTGCATTGAACTTCATGCAGAAAACAATCTTTACTCCAGCTATTTCCAGAGCCTGAAGTTTATCCCTTAATGAATAAATTCGTGCAGGCGACTTGTCTTTTGAGAAAAACTCAAGTGGCTGAGGCTCAAAGATCATTACTGCAGGAGTAAGGTTATACATTCTTGCCTTTTGCTTCATGCATTCAATTACAGCCTGATGACCCAGATGAAAACCATCAAAATTTCCGATAGCAAGAGCAACCCCGTTTGGTGTTCCCTTAAAATCAGAAAGACAGCGTATTAGTCGCATCAGATATATTCCGGACAAAAACTAAAAAGAGCACAAATATATAACTGTATTCACAGTTTTGAATTTTATAATTATAGCCTAAAATCACACTTTCTTAACAAAAATCTCTATATGAATAAATTATTGAAAATTCAAAAAGATAGCTTATTTTTAATTATTTTGTTTTGTTGTTTTATCAAAGTGTTGTAAAATAACGCGCAATTTATGGTTTTCTACTTCAATAATTATATTAAAGCTGTTAGAATACCGGGATTATCTGCCACATCTAGAACTTGAGTGGCTGTTGTTTATGAATTCAGGAGCTATCTGTGCCAAATATTAAGTCTGCAAAGAAGCGCGTTGAACTTTCAGAGAAAGCACGTC
Organism: Succinivibrio sp.; assembly: GCA_051885275.1. Taxonomy (GTDB): domain Bacteria; phylum Pseudomonadota; class Gammaproteobacteria; order Enterobacterales; family Succinivibrionaceae; genus Succinivibrio. Next base: position 6,383 of record JBJEWX010000211.1, read on the forward strand.
AGCACAATGTTGCTGCCCGTTCAAAGATGCGCACTTTAATCAAGAATGTTATCAAAGCTGTTCAGTCAGGTGATAAGGAAGCTGCAAAGAGTGCTTTCTCAATCGCTGAGCCAGTTTTGGATCGTGCTGCTAACAAAGGTTTAGTTCACAAGAACAAAGTTGCACGTCATAAGAGCAATTTATCAGCTTTAATCAAAGCTATGAACTAACAGCATCATGCTTTTGAGAAACCCTGCTTTAAAGCAGGGTTTTTTGTTTATATAAAAAAAAGCGGCTTAAGATCTTTCCATCTTAAACCGCACAAGGTATACCACCTTTCAGAACACATGCAAACGAGTTATTTGCTTGCTAACCTAAATTAGATTTAACTAACTCGTGTTAGTTTATGCTAACTCATTTTTATTTCTAAATCAACATCTTTTTTTATTCTTTTTCTTATCTAATTTTTTTTTATTTTTTTTTGAACTTTTCTATTATTTGACTCTCTAAGTAGTAATGCTAGTTAGAAGCTAGTTGTATTTCAGACTTTACATCCCATATAAAGGCCCATATCTTTGTCGATTTGGGCTATTTTTTTGCCTTTTCTTTCCAAATTCTTCGCATTAACTGCTTTTGTACAGATAATTCACTATTATTTTTTCATTCAGATCAAGAAGATAAATTTATTTTTAAAATTTTTAAAAATTTTTTGAACTTTTTGATTAATTGGGACTCTAAGAAGTATATCAGTTAAGTAATGCTACAGTGCTGGTGACTTTTTTCATTATATTTTCCTAATGCCCGATACTTAGTACAAAGTATCGGGCACGTTTTTTTTATGAAACGTGAAATTTTTTCGATTATCTCTAATATCGTGATTAAGTATCCTGTAAAAAATTGAGGAATAGTGTCTATCACCATTCCTCATAAGGATAAAAATATTTACCTATTTTATGGCTTCTTATATCCGCACTTTGGACACTTGCCATTTGCATCTAGCGATACACCGCATAATGGGCAGCGTCTTCTCTCCTCTGCAGGATCAAACTCGCATGAGGCTGCATTCACTCCACTTGTAAAGGTCAGCTTTACTATGTTCAGCTTGTCTTTAAGTAATTCATAGACAATCTTTATCATACCTTCAACTGTCATGGTCTCCTTTGTTACTACTAGTCGACAGTCTGGATATGCCGTAGCAAGCTCAGTCTTAAAGGCAGGACCTTTCATCTTGTTTGATGGAGCTCCATCTTTGATCCCCTGTTTCTCATATACATCCAAAATCGCTGGCAGCAGAGGATCATCCTCACGAAGTATCAAAGCATGATCAAAATTCTTTAAAACCTCCCATGCTGTTTTCTGAATTTCATTGCAGGGAAATACCATGTTAACACCAGGTTCAATTGTATCTTCAACCTCAATGGTCAGGCAGCCTGTATGTCCATGAAGATACTGAGCCTCGCCCTGGAATCCGTAAAAACGGTGGGCATACTGAAGGTCTAATTTGGTTATACTTCTCATAGCATGTGTCTCCTTTAGAATTTTATATTTAAAATATAGAATATGAAACTATAAAGACAAAAATACTATTTGAATTATTTGAAATGTATCACACTGAATTACAAATATATGTAGCATTCATATTGATTTTTCTAGGAAATAATTTATCTACAATATTAACCTTATGCAAAATAATTAGTGAATTCCAATACCATTTCTTCATATCTTATGGCAGATTTAACTTAATAGTCACTTAATAGTCATAGAGGATTTATCAAAAAAGAGTGTCAGTACAGAAAAGTGTGGGAAGGCAATAAAATCGTGAAATAAAAAAGGATCTTTGTTATATTTTAAATGATCAAAAAAAACACAACCGCTCTTTTTGGCATTTTTAGGACTATCTTCAAAGAAAGCCCAAGTGATCTGGATCGATAAAATATCTGTTTTACCTCAAGATTTAGCAGAAAAAGCCTCTATTTAAGCGATCTGCCAGTACTTTCCCCGCTCTTGCTGATTATCTCTAAGGTGTAGCTATTGCTGTAACTACACCTGCAGATTTTTGCTGCACCTGCCACAGATAAACTCTAATACTGCTGACAGTGAACACAGTCAGGACCAGCAAAGACCATGGCATAGGCTTTGACATTTTTGCCTTTA
>JBJEWX010000212.1:0-8505 GCA_051885275.1 Succinivibrio sp.
AAAAAAATAAATTCATCTGTTGAAACAGAGAAAGAACGTCTCAATAACACTGCTGATTTTGGTCTTCTTCAGAATTTGGAGATCTATCTGGATAAAAACTTCAGTTCAGCTTTGTACAGCGAAATTATAAGTCTGTATGAATCAGAGAATACAGTTCTACCTCCAGAACCGGAAGTTAAAGATCATGATGGGCAGAAAACAGTTTCTCCTGTAGCTCCAGTAAAGGTTACTCATACCGTAAAAAGTATTAAAGAACTAATTGTAAATACAGATAAAAGCCTTGTGGAAACTGAGGAAGATGTTGAAAGATACCTTGCACAGTTAAAGAATTCTATGCTTGAGGCAATAAAATCTGGACAACATATATTGGTAAAGTAACAGTTGATTATTAGTTGATAAAGAGATAGTAAATGGATTTTACAAGATTAAAGAGCTTTGCCCCAGAAGCCAGAAAAACTTTATTTGCTCAGGTCAAAAGCAGTTTAGATCAGGCAATAAAAACAGACGGAATGCTTCATAGAAATCATCCTAATGTTTTTAATAAGCTCATTGAAGATATGAACAAATACGGAGAAGATGCGCTTATCCGTAAAGTTGCATATTTCTGGTTTAACCGTTTCTGTGCTCTGCGCTTCATGGATTTAAATGGTTACACCAATTCCAAAGTAGTATCTCCTGAACAGGAAGGTAGTTCAATACCAGGAATTCTATCTGAGGCCAGAAGTAACTATTTTGATGATGAAGTTATAACCGAATCAACTAAGTCATTGATTAATAATATTCAAAACGGGACTATTAAATCAGCTAATCCTGAAGCTGAAATCTATCGCCTACTGCTTATTTCTGAATGTAATTACTGGAACAAGAAAATGCCTTTTCTCTTCCAGGCTGAAGATGATTATTCAGAATATCTGTTACCATCAGATTTATTGTCACCAGAAAGTATTCTGCAAAGTATCCGTGATGCTATGACCGAGGATAACTGTCAGAGTATAGAGATCATCGGCTGGCTGTATCAGTACTATATATCTGAAAAGAAGGACGAGATCTTTGCTGATTTAAAGAAAAACATCAAGATTGAACCTAACAACATCCCTGCAGCTACACAGTTATTCACTCCTGAATGGATTGTAAGATATCTGGTGGATAATTCCTTAGGAAGACTTTGGATGTTAAATCATCCCGAGTCATCCCTAAAAGACTCAATGACATACTACATTGACACTGCAGAACCGGAAACAGATTTTCTAAAAATAGAAAAACCACAGGACATCAAAGTCTGTGACCCTTGCTGTGGTTCTGGTCATATGCTGGTTTATGCCTTTGACCTGCTCTACAAAATCTATGAAGAACAGGGATATTCCAACACCGAAATTCCAAAGTTAATTCTTGAGAATAATCTTTTCGGATTGGAACTTGATGAACGAGCATCTGAACTTGCCGCTTTTGCTTTAATGATGAAAGCAAGAGAAAAAGATAGAAGAGTCTTTTCAAGAGCTGTTACACCTCAAATCTGTCATTTGCAAAAGATAGAATTTACTGACCAAGAGCTCTCAGATTATCAGAATAAAGTTGGTTCTTACATCATAACTTCCGATGTTTTAGAAACGGTTAAACAATTTTCTGAAGCTGATAATTTTGGCTCTTTAATCATTCCTAAACTAAATACTGCAGGCGAAGTATTAGAAAAAATAAAAGATATAAAATTTGATGATATCTTCTTACAGGAGACTCACAACAAAGTAATTGAAGCCTTAACTACAGCAGATTATCTGAGTCAGAAATACCACGTAGTTGTAACCAATCCTCCTTATATGGGGATCAAGGGAATGAATGGCAGATTGGCTGCATGGATTAAAGATAATTATACTGACAGTAAAACTGATTTGTTTTCAGCGTTTATTGAAAGAGGATTTGACTTACTTCTTTCTAAAGGCTTCCATTCAATGGTAACCATGCAAAGCTGGATGTTCTTATCCTCTTTTGAAAATTTAAGAAGTAAAATTTTATTTAATAATAGAATAACTTCTATGGCTCATATGGCCAACATGGTGATGGGAATTGCGTTTGGAACAGCGGCAACAGTAATACAAAAAAAAGGTAATTCAAAAAGTAATGGATATTACTGTTATGTTGAATTAGAAGATATAGTTGATGAAAAACCTTTAATTTTTCCACCTAAAAACGAAAGAAATAAAAATTGCACTTTTAATGGTTTTTATAAAATATCTTCAGACAACTTCAAGAAGATTCCTGGCTCTCCTATTGCTTATTGGCTATCAGAGAAGTTTATAAAAGTATTTGAAGATTGCTCTAGACTTGATTCTTTCTGTAAACCGGCTCAAGGATTGGCAACTGCAGATAATGACCGATTTTTACGTCAATGGTTTGAAGTTAATAATTCAAAAATTGGCTATGGCAAGGCAAATTCTCAAGAAGCATTATTTTCAAAATGTAAATGGTTTCCTTACAATAAGGGCGGAGAATATCACCGTTGGTATGGAAACCAGGATTATGTGATAAATTGGTTTAACAACGGCGAAGATATAAAAAATTTCTGTTTCCCTAACGGGAAACAACGTTCTGTTATACGAAATCAAGACTTTTACTTTAAACCATCAGTAACATGGTCTTTTATTAGTTCTTCATTTTTTGGGGCAAGATTTTCTCCAAAAGGCGCGATTTTTGATGTTCAGGGGTCATCTGTATTTCCTGAAGAAAGAGAATTACCCTATGTTCTTGCTCTCATGATTAGTAAGGCTTCAAGAACATGTTTATCTGCGATTAATTCAACAATATCATTTCAAGTTGCCGATATTGCAAAAATACCGTTTCCATACGTTACACCAGATAAAAAATCCATAATAGCTTCTAATGCATATGTTCTCATTGATAAACACCGTAAAGATTGGAATTCATATGAGACATCTTGGAATTTTAAGATAAATCCTATAATCGAAGAATACGGTAAAGATACCTCCCTATCACTAGAATCCACAATTAAGAGTCTACAAAAGGCTTACAAGAATAATTCTCAAACCGTACAGCAGCTAGAAGAATTAAATAATAAATATTTTATCGAGTTATACGGTCTAGAAGGAGAAATTACTCCTGACTATCCTCTGTCCGAAGTAACTCTCTTTACCAATACTGCCTTTATGTATAAAGATAAATCTGAAGATGAGCAGATAAAACTTCAGAGAGTAGATATGATAAAGGATTTAATCTCATATTCAGTAGGCTGTATGTTTGGCAGATACTCTCTTGATAAAGAAGGGTTAATCCTCTGCAATCAGGGAGAAACTATTGAGGACTTTAAAGCAAAAGTTCCTAATTCTTCATTTGAGGTAGATGAGGATAATGTTATACCTGTTCTATCAGATAACTGGTTTAGTGATGACATTGTTGAAAGATTCAAAAACTTCCTGAAAGTTGCCTTTGGTGAAGATCATTACCTTGAGAATCTGCGCTTCATTGAGCAGACTCTAAATGTTAAGGAAAAGAACTCTTATTCAATCCGTGATTACTTTGTAAATGAGTTCTATACTGACCACATTAAGCGTTACAAGAAGCGCCCTATCTACTGGATGTTTAAGAGTCCAAAAGGTCATTTTAAAGCCCTAATCTATATGCACCGCTACCAGCCTTATACCGTAAGTCGTGCAAGAAATGAATACCTACTTGATTTCAGACAGAAGTTAGATGCTGAAAAACAGAATCTTGAGACACTTATTGCTTCAGGGGCTTTATCAAAGGCAGATTGCAATGCTAAGAACAAACGTATTGAGGAAATTAAGAAGATTATCGCTGATATAAATAATTATGACAGTGAGATTATGTATCCACAGGCACAGCAAAATATCGAGATAGATCTTGATGACGGTGTTAAAACCAACTACGTTAAGTTTGGCAAGGCTCTTGAGAAAATTGCGGGACTAGATAAGAAAGAAGATTAGGCTTCAGCTTTATTTGAAATTAAGAAAATATTTACATTGGAGGGAAACGATGGCTGAAAGCCATAATGTCGAATACAAGGAAATTTGGAAAGATGAGTATCTAAAATGGCTCTGTGGCTTTGCCAATTCCAAGGGAGGTTCCCTTTTTGTTGGTGTTGATGATAACGGGAATGTTGTTGGAGTAAAAAACATCAATAAGTTACTCGAAGATCTTCCAAATAAAATTCAGTCAGGACTTGGCATTGTGGCTGATGTGAATAGATTGTCTAAAGATGGTCTTGAATACATTGAAATAAAGGTTGATGGTCCTTGTACATTCCCTATCAGCTATCATGGAGAGTTCTTTTACCGCAGTGGCGCAACAAACCAGAAACTGACAGGCATTGCACTTACTGATTTTATTTCCAGGAAAAATGGAATCCTTTGGGAAGATGCAATTGTAAATGAGGTAAGTATTGATGATCTTGACGATGAAAGCTTTAAAATATTCAGAAGAGAAGCCTTACGCAAAAAAAGGATGACAGAAGCTGAGTTAAATGTTTCCAATAAGGAGCTTCTTGAGAAACTGCATCTTTTGAATGGAGGAAAGTTAACCAGGGCTGCAGTGTTGCTTTTCTACAAAGATCCGTCAATTGTTCAGGCCGGAAGTTTTATAAAAGTCGGCAAATTCGACAAACATGGCTTGGTGATTTATCATCATGAACTTGAAGAATCCTTTATTGTCAATGCCACTAAAGTTGTCGATCTAATCTTTTTGATGTACCTTAGAGCAAAAATCAGCTATGAGCATGACATTCGTGTAGAGGACTATCCATTTGCTCGTGAAGCAATCCGTGAAGCTATCTATAATGCTATAGCACATAACTGCTATATGTACGGGAGCCCGATTCAGATAAAAGTCATGGAAGATGCTCTTACTATCGGAAACAGGTGCATTCTTCCTGAAGGCTGGACTGTAGATACCTTCATGAAAGCACATGAATCAGAACCATATAATCCCAAAATAGCCAATGTATTTTATCGTGCAGGCTTTATAGAAAGCTGGGGACAGGGAATTCAGAAAATCTGCGATGAATGCCGTGCAATTGGAGCAGATCTTCCGGAGTATAACCTTGTAGGAACATCTCTTAGAATTTCCTTTAAAGCATTGGAGAAGGCACTTATAAGGGAAGACATTGCTAATGAGACAAATGGCACTTTGGATGGCACTTTGGATGGCACTTTGGGTGGCACTTTGGAGAAAAACATCCTACAAGCCATTAAGGAAACCCCATCAATAACACAAACAAGCCTTGCCAAAAAACACAATGTCTCCCTACGTACAGTCAAACGTGTTATCAAACACCTAACAGATAATAAAATCATTGAACGTAAAGATGGAAAGCGTTTTGGCTCTTGGATAATAAAATAATAGATCACATCTGAAGGTAAAAAATGGCAAGTTCACGTATTACAGAAGCTCTTCTCAACGCTTTTAACAAATACCGAATTGTAATTTGGGATGACGATAAAGAAAAACTCATTGATGAATTTGAATCTTTAGAACTTCCCGATGTTACGAAGATAAAACTTGATAACAATGAGTTTTCGGTTAAATATCGTATTCTTGTTGAAGAAAGAGATAAAAAGTTTCTAATCTACAGACCGTTAGGAGAGCCTGAACCTAAGGATAACTGGCTTTTAGATGTACAGCTGGCATCTTATAAATTTGTGGCTGAGCAGGACACTCTTCGCTGTACGGAAATTGGGTTAGATCCTGCAAAATTCTCTTCCTATATCAAGCAACATGAAAATTTCTTTAACAAGAAGGAAAACAGAGAAAAACTCGCCGCTGCCATTAAAGGTTCTTCTGAAGAAGAAACAATTGATTCCGTAGATTTAAAAATAATCGGGATCATGTCTCCTCTAAAAAAGGTAGATACATTCTATTCCATTCTACAGTCCCTGCTTAAAGATGCTTATGAGCAGAGCAAAAACGGAATGATGATGCCTCAAGATGCGTGTATAGAAATGCAGACTGAAATATTAAGTCTATTGGCTAAACACTTTAACTATAAGGCTTCTAACCTATCTTTACATGATTTCGCACTTAAAATCTTTAGTGATAGCCTTAATAAGCAGTTAGGCGAACCATCTGAACTATCCAATGAAGTTGCTATGTTTTTAGGAAATTGGCAAGACAGTAAAAACTATGGCGAAAACTTTAATGGCTGGACAGAGAAAGCTGCAGCAGAGCTTAATCTACAGCTTACCTTTGATAAACTTGATTTTGATACATTAAAGCAGCTTGATTATTTCAGAAATGTTGATGAAATGATTTTAACAAAACTACAATCAGACATCAGTAATGATTTAATCAATGATTTGGATGTAAGACGTCTTCTTGATATCCGGTGCACAAAAACCTGGTGGAAGGAATTTTCTGTCTATTACGAAACCGCTTATTCCGCAGCCAAATTTAAGCAGTTAATCAAGACCGCCAATCTTAATCTTGAAAATATTGAGGATGGCGTAAGAAAATATCAGGAGAGCTGGTACGAGGTTGACCAGCAGTACAGAAAGTTTAACTTTTACAGCCATAACAGTAAAAACAATGAACTTTTTGCAGAATTAAAAGTAACTATTGATAATCTTTACACCAATGATTTTTTACGCCCTTTAGGTCAGAAATTCTCGGTTGCAATTCAGGGAGAAAAAAACTGGGGTAAATTCTCCAAAATCACCTATCAGCCAAGATTCTTCAATAACTATGTTGAACCATTCATTAAGAGAAACAATAAAGTCGTTGTGATTATTTCTGATGCTCTACGTTATGAGTTAGGTGAAGATTTAACCAAACAGATTAACCAGAATAATCGCTTCTCTGCCTCAATAGAGCCAATGGTATCAGTTCTTCCAAGTTTCACTCAGTTGGGTATGGCAGCTCTGCTTCCAAACAACTCTATAGAGCTAAAATCAGATAATACTGCTGTAGTTGATGGTTTATCAGCCACGGGGCTCGAAAATAGAAAGAAGATCCTTTCTCAGTATGGACACTCATCGACCTGTATCAATGCTGAAGATCTATTGTCCTCAAAATATAAAAACAAAGATATCAAAGAGCTTATTGCATCTAACGAGATAGTTTATGTCTATCATGATGTTGTTGACACAACTGGTGAACACGATGAAGAACATCTGTTTGATAAATCCCAGGACTGCCTCGAGGAGCTGATGCAGCTGGTTACAAAATTATCATCAGGTAATGCCAACAACATTGTAATCACTGCCGATCATGGTTTCATCTATCAAGATAATAAACTAGATAAGGCATTAGATTTTGTGGATGAACCTTTTGTAACAGGTGAAAAATATCAGATTGATAGAAGATTTGTTACTGCCAATGGCGAGCTAGATGGTTCAAATACAGATTTCCATTCCTTCCAGGCCAAGGATTTAGGTCTTTGTGGAGAACTTTCTGTTCTTATTCCTAAGGCAATTCAGCGTATTCGCAAGCAAGGTCAGAATGGTCGCTATATTCACGGTGGAGCAACTCTTGAAGAGACCGTTATACCAGTAATTCACGTTAACAAAAAACGCAAAGATGATATATCTGAAGTTAAAGTAAAAGTAATTTCACAAGAAAGGATCATTACCTCTGGTCAAATTATGATTACCTTCTATCAGGAGCAACCTGTAGAAGATAAGGTTAAGGGAATTTCTATTAAAGCTGGATTCTACAGAGATGGAGTACCTGTTTCCAATATCGAAGATCTGGAATTCAATAAAGAGACAGCTAATGTTGAAGAACGTGAGCAAAAGCGTCAGTTTAAACTCTCAACTGGCATAGACTCAGGAAGTGTTATCCTGAAGTTAACTAAACGAGTAGAAAATACAGACCAGTATGCCCCATATGATGAGATAACTTTCTCAATCAGACAGAACTTCTTTGGCCGAGACTTTTAAGGAGAAAAAATGACTGAATTATCCTCATTAGATCAGAAAATAAATCAGGTATTTGCAGGATGTGCTGTCAGAAAAGATCTGGTCAAAGAGATCCGTGGCAACGCTATTGTTCCTTCATATGTACTTGAATATTTACTTGGTCAGTACTGTACTACCTCAGATGAAGACAGTATCCAATCTGGTATTCAGTCAGTAAAAGAAATCCTAAGTCAGCATTATGTGCATAAAAATGAGGCCGAACTTATCAGATCGAACATTAAAGAAATCGGCAGACAAAAGGTTATAGATAAAATCAGTGTTACCCTAAATGAAAAAGATGACACTTATGAAGCTTCTTTCTTTAACCTAGGTATAAACAAGGTTATTGTTGGATCCGAGACTATTAAAAAGAATCCAAAACTTCTAGTATCCGGTATCTGGTGTATTGCTGAAGTTGAATACTACCACGTTGAAGATCCCAAAGTTGTTCCTTGGCTACTGACATCCTTAAAACCAATCCAGATGGCTCGTTCTGATGTAGAAGGTTACAAAGAAGGAAGAAAGTGCTTCTCCATGGATGAATGGATAGACTTTATCCTGCAGAGTATGGGCTTAAATCCAGAGG
>JBJEWX010000213.1:0-1925 GCA_051885275.1 Succinivibrio sp.
AGGTATACGGAAATCTATGTTGCGCAAAAGTCAGAAAGATCAATTCTCCTGTAGCTTGAGTAAGGTTTAACCTGACTATTGGGCGGACTATGAAAATAGAGCATGAATCTTCTGTGCTGCGGATTGTCAAAACCAACGCTGTAGATAAAAAAAGCAAAAATATGCGCAAGGATGACAGCCTGCATATGATAATTCTGATAACACGAACTTTCTCAGTAAGAAAAATACTGAGGTCGGCGCATTAGGAATGAAGACTCTCTAGAATCTGCATATACTCTTTTGATGCAAGATCTTTTTTCACACCGCTTAGATCCTGATAGATAAAATATGTATCAGAAAGCCTACCTTTAAGACCAGTAAATTTAAATAGTAGGTTAAATGCCTCTTTAAGCTCGGATATTCTTAGATCTGAAAAGAATTCAACATCCATTGATAAAGCAGTAAAGCAAAGATAGAGAGCAGCTGCTAAAATTCTTGGTTCCTGTGATTTTTCAACATGCCAGATTCTATGCTTTTCAGTACCAAAATAGTCTCCATCAGGCAAAAAGAAACTTCCATCTGTAAGATCAATATCAACAGATCGTTCTCCCTCCCTCTGGTATCTTTGAACTAAATCTTCTGGTGTAGCAGGAGGTTGAGCTAGCATACGCCAGCCAGGAGCTAGGGCCTTATAGGAAAATTCCTCGTATGCAGGATCTTTGCAGATGCCACAGATAATTCTGCAGACATTAAGTGCAGCCGTATCATAAATACCCCCCTTTACCATGCCATTTAAGCCTTGAATCTTTGGCATTCTCTTAGGAGATAAGTATGAGTAGATATCAAAGTAATCATCGCTGGCCATACGCAGGATTTTTACTGGAATGTTTAGATTATGAGCTTTTAACTGTATGTGAAGCTCATGAAAATTTAGGGTATAAAATTCATTTGTCTTGATCTGCTTGTCAGGATTTTCGCTGTTGGTAGTTACACTTTCCTGTCTGCATTCAAGGATTCCGAGTTTTGTCAGATGATCAAGGCATTCTTTTACAGCTTCAGGTGAGACTCTAAGGTTTCTTGCCAGAAGGTGTACATGATTTCTCGAATTGAAACGCTGGCACCTGTCAAGAGAATGCCAGTAGAGCAATACTGACAGAACCAGTGTTATTGGATCATTTATGATATTTTCTCGGGCAAACACACTCAATTCTGAGTAGTAGGGGATCCTAGTAAGTCCTAATTCTTCCATAGAATAATGTAGTTGATAAGGAGTTAAGGCTCCTTATCAGATAAACAAAACAAAAAATTAAGCTTTCTTTTTACCAAATAAAAGACTGGTAATTACGCCTGTTGACAGGGCTACGGCAATCACAATCAGTGAAGTGTAGACATCAATTTCTAATCCAATGCCAAACAGGTGGAGGGAAGCAGCTGCAGCAAGTTTAAAAGATACGAAAAACAGCAGGAATATTACAGCCTTTTCAAGGTAAATCAGAGCATTTCTCAGTGCATCAAGAATAAAGTACATAGATCTTAATCCCATAATTGCAAAGATCATGCATGAGTATACGATAAAAGGATCATGAGAAACAGCAATAACCGCAGGCACTGAGTCGAAGGCAAACATGAGATCAGAAGTCTCGACAATTGCAAGACACAAGAATAGAGGAGTAGCATAGACAAAGCCTTTTCTCTTAAGTACCACTCCCTGATTTTCAGGTTTTTCTAGCTCTTTTAAAATATTCTTGTGAGATACAAAAAAGTTGTGACCTACAAGTTTTGGATATAGAGGTACAAAGAATTTAACAAATTTGTAGGCTGGGTGAGCAGAAAAGTCAGAAATACTGTCATTTTCTTTTTTCTTAATCATAAGTATTGCTGACAGAGCAACCATAGCAGAGAAAACAATTTCAACATATGGTCCAAGAGCAAAAAGACTTGTTCCA
>JBJEWX010000214.1:0-1921 GCA_051885275.1 Succinivibrio sp.
AATTTTGCCGTGAAGTCTAAAGCTTCCTTATCTTGAAGTCCTGATCTTGGAGGATCAATCAGGAGCGTATTTAGATTATATTCTTTAATATCGATCTGAGCTTGAAGCAGTCTTTTAAACTCACGCTCCCCGTTAAGCGCCTGAGCAACTTCAACGGCACTTAGTCTTGCAATTTTGGTATTGGTTATATTGTTTTTCTCTAAATTTTTGATAGCTGTTAGGGTCGGAACTCTTGATACTTCAGTGGACATTACCTTTCTGAAGAGATCTGCAAGACACACAGTAAAGGTACCGCTACCGCAGTATAATTCAATAAGATCAACATTTGAGCACTCTGAGCAGCAGTCTCTGGCAAACTGAACCATATGCTGACAGGCATAGATATTAGGTTGGCTGAAATTGCCTTCAACCTGATACAAATAGAAGTCCCTATCTTTTGTGTGGATTGTTTCAAGTATTGTGTCGGTGTCAGCAAGAACAGTCTGCTTTCTTGCTCTTCCAACGAAATTAACAGACTGCTGTTCACTCATGAAGTCTTCAGCTAGCAGCTTTGCCTGTTCTTTAAAGGCTACTTCGTCAATTTTTTTATGAAAATTAAGAGAAATGACAAGTTCACCATTCTGATTACTCAAAAAGTCTGCTTCAAAAAGCTTATGATTTAATTCCGGGTATTTAAGCAGATACTTTTTCAGTAGGAGCATTCCTTTGTTTATAGCTTTCGATCCAACAGGAAAGGATTTTAGTTCAATTCGTTTCTTAGGCTTTGAGCCAGGTTCAAACATACATAATTCAAAAGCAGTATGATCCGTATTAAAATAAACAGAAAATTCAGTCCTCATGCGATAGTATTCGCTAGGTGATTCGAATACCTCATAGTGTGGTAACGTTAGATTATTACTCTTTAATAAATTTACCACATTTGATATTTTTTCATTAAGATAGCGTGAATAGTTCTGCGGATCAGTTGTTCCGATTAAAGTTTTAAGCATGATTCTCAGTCCCAAAAAAAGTAATTATTAGAGATCTTAAAGTGTCAGATTCCAAAATCAAAGTAAAAAGAGTTCTTTTTTTTGATTCAGGTGTTGGAGGATTGTCCATATACAGGGCTGTAAAGGAACTGAATCCAAAAATTGAAGCCTATTACCTTTTTGATAATGAGTGTTTCCCATACGGTGACAAGTCAGACGATTTTATCATCAGCAGAGTAGAAACGTTAATTGAAAAAGCATGCAGCCGATTTGAGTTGAGTGCAGTTGTTGTAGCCTGCAATACTGCAAGCACGATTGCGCTGCCAGAATTAAGGGGTAATATCAGTATACCTATTGTAGGTGTAGTCCCGGCGATCAAACCTGCGGCAAAGATAAGCAAAAATAAAATAATTGGTTTACTAGCAACTCCTGGAACTGTCTCAAGAGAATATACAAAGAATCTAATCAGCACTTTTGCAAGTGACTGTGAGGTTATATCAGTTGGGGATGCTAGACTTGCAAAAATTGCAGAACAGAGGCTTTCTACGGGATATGTTCACGAGCCAAGCATCAAAGAGATCATTAGTCCATTTCTTCAGAGAAGCAAGGACAGGCAGCCAGATACTGTTGTGCTAGGCTGTACTCATTATCCTTTTGTAAAAGATGTGCTGCAGAAGTTTATGCCAAACTGCAGATTCGTTGATTCTGGCGAAGCTATAGGAAGAAGAGTTAAGACAGTAATAAGCGAATCAGAGAACATAGAAGTAGATACAATAACTGACAGATCCTTCTATACAGGTGAGCTTGGAAATTTCAAAGAGCGACTGCAGATGATAGAAAGATTTGGCTTTAGCTCCCTTGATCGCTTCTAAGAAACAAGTCAAAAAAAAGAAAATAATCATATACCGGATCACTAGAAGCAAAAATTAGGTGTTTTATAAGGCAGGTATAAG
>JBJEWX010000215.1:0-8391 GCA_051885275.1 Succinivibrio sp.
CTCTCAAAAAACAGGTCACCAAAATCAATATTTCTGCTGTTTAGTGTATTAAGCGCAGTAATTGCTGACTCTTCTGTAATATCACAGTCTCTCCACAGAATATTTTTTACTTTTTCAAAATTACTCATGAATGAAATCCTTTGAAGCTGTCATTGTCCTATACTGCTGTTTGAGGCACTACACCAAATTCTTTTAGTGCGTTTCTAACTTCGCATATAGGTAATCCTATTACATTGCTGACTGATCCTTGTATTTTTGATATCAGCATAGCACCTATTCCTTGTATGGCGTAAGCGCCGGCCTTATCTGAGCATTCACCTGATTTGATATAGGTTCTGATAATATCATCCTCAAAATCATCAAAAGTTACCAAGGTTGAGGTTACAAAGAAAATCTCTTTTATATTATTTTTGATACAGCAGCCAGTAAAAACCTGATGTGTTTTACCTCGAAGCATTTTTATCATATCAAAAGCCTGATCTTCATTTGTAGGTTTTCCTAAGATCTGGTTATTTATGGAGACAACGGTGTCTGCAGCTATAACAATACAATCATGATCTTGCCTGCATACAGCGCTTGCTTTAAGTCTAGACAGTCGTAAAACCAAATCCTCAGGTTTTTCCCCTGATAGTGCGTCTTCGCATATATCTGGTTTTTTTATGACAAACGGTACTCCTAACAGAGATAGCAACTCTTTTCTTCTAGGTGAAGCAGAAGCGAGTACAAGATTTTTCATGATAAGCTTTTTTTCTCTTTATTTTCAGACTCTACCGAAAAAGTGTTGCATAAAATAATGCAGATAACAAAGATTACAGGCCACATTAGCGCTGTGACTAATGAAGGAATGATGAAGGTGGTCTCGTAATAACTCTGACCAATAATATGCTCAATCCAATAGCCTATTACATTTACCACAAGATTAACAAGACCTATGATTATCGTCTGCTGCCATAGGGAGTACTTATCAAAGTTTTTAAATTGTGTGTTGATTAAATAAATCTGACAGGTTATCAAAAAGGCATTGATTCCCAGTGGCGCACCTGTAACCAAGTCAAGGATAATACCAACACACCATGAGGTTTCAAGTTTCAGAACAAAATTATTGTTAATGGAGAAAAACAGAATAACCAGAACTAACAGATCAGGTCTGTAATCTGAAACAGATGATGGCATGTGCAATATCTGAATGATAATGCTAAGAATGAGCATAGGAATAAGAACATACAGGAAGGATGATTGTTTTTCTTTTTTAATCATTTTTTTTCTCTTTGTTCTTTAACTTGTCATCTTCATTAATATTTTTATTTTTTACAGACAGTGTCTGGATCAGTTTTTTTACCTTCTCCTGATGGAGAATAATTTTACTGTCAGTCAGTTTTTTTGCTCTAGACTCAATATCATAGTTGTCGGTCATCTCATCGTTTGTCCAGAACATGAGAACATAGCGCATCTTGTCTATGTCAACTAATGGCCTAGCCTTGATAGCAGCAAATGGCTGCGAATCAGAAATACCGACAGAAATAACCTCAGCAACAGGGTACCCTTTGGGATAAACACCGCCAATGCCTGATGTTAAAAGCAAATCACCCTGCTTTATGTCTGCTGAGCGAGGGACATTGTTAATTGATATTTCTCCGTGAGCCGAAGTTCCTGTTGAAATAGCTCTAACATATGACCTTCCATCAATAACTGGAATTGAGCAGTTAGGATCAGTTAGAAGCAGTACTCTTGAGTAAGAGTGGTTTACATTCATAACCTGACCTACAAGGCCCTGGTCTGTAATTACAGGCATTCCTTCATGAACACCTTCTTTAGAACCTCTGTTAACGATTACTCTGTGAAGGTAAGGATCTGGTGAAACATCAATAACTTCAGCAAAAAGTCGTTTTGTGTTTGCTCTTACAGGGGAATTCAGCAGCTTTCTTAGTGCCTGGTTCTCAAGTTCAAGATCTTGCAGTTTGAGAATATCTGCTTTCTGCATAAAGATTTCAGTAGATAGCTTTTCATTTTCAGCTAGCAGATCACTGTGGCTTTTAAACTGCGAAGAAACCATTCTGCTCATTGCATGAGGAGAATCGGCAAAAACAAGAATAGGGTATAGGGCAGATTCTACGTAGAATCTGAAGTTAGTCAGAAGTTTAGAGCGTACGTCAAGTGCCATGACAGTCAGAGAAAGCACAAGAACAGCAATAAATCTGAAATGAACAAAACTATTGCGTTGATCTGAATTTTTCAAATCAATATCCGTAGACTGTAGACTAAAGGATCTCCTAAAGGAGATCCTGTAAATAATTAATCAAAGATCTCGTTATCCTGAGTATCGTATAACTCAAGAGCCTTACCACCGCCTCGAGCAACGCAGGTGAGTGGATCGTCTGCAATTGTTACAGGGATACCAGTTTCTTCTCTAAGAAGCTTATCGAGATTGTGGAGAAGAGCGCCACCACCGGATAGCATCATTCCATGCTCTGCGATATCTGCTGCTAATTCAGGAGGTGATTTCTCTAAAGCAGTTCTTACAGCGGCAACAATTCCCTTGATAGGATCAGAAAGTGCATCAAGGATTTCGTTTGAGTTAAGTGTGAATGAACGAGGAACACCTTCTACAACAGATCTACCACGAACCTCTTTTTCGTGCATTTCCTGCTCTGCATAGGCTGAACCGATCTCAATCTTGACCTGTTCTGCAGTTGATTCACCAATCTCATAACGCTTGGTATTTCTTACATAATCGATAATTGCCTGATCAAAACGGTTTCCACCGATTCTTACAGAGCTTGAGTAAACAATACCGTTTAAAGAGATAATTGCAACTTCAGTAGTACCGCCACCAATGTCAACAATCATAGAACCCTTTGCCTCTGAAACAGGTAAACCTGCACCGATTGCAGCAGCCATTGGCTCTGTGATTAAGAACACTTCGCTTGCACCTGCACCTTCAACTGACTCACGGATTGCCCTTCTCTCAACCTGAGTTGCGCCGCAAGGAACACAAACAAGAACACGAGGACTAGGTTTGAATGGTACGAAGTGAGAACCCTGAAGAACTTTAGAAATAAAGTACTGCAACATTTTTTCAGTGTACTGGAAATCTGCAATCACACCATCTTTCATAGGTCTGATAACTTCAAGATTGTCCGGGCTACGACCTAACATAGTTTTTGCAGCTTTTCCTACTGCATCAACTTTTCTCTGAGCTCCGCCATTTCTATCTAAGCGGACTGCAACTACAGAAGGCTCGTTTAAAACGATACCCTTATTCTTAACGTAAACTAGAGTATTGGCTGTACCCAAATCGATTGATAAATCGTTAGAGAACATGCTTCTTAATTTCTTAAACATTTATATGGATCCAAAGCCGAAGTTAAAAGGCTGAAATTTAATAACCAACAAGAGATTATTTTATACAAAAGTATAACACAGGCTAGTATCTGTTTTGCTTATTGAGTGCCAGATTGAGTTAAAAAGTCCTACAATTATCACAAACACTTACAGGACTTTTTAAAAGGGCTATGAGTTGAAAACTCTAGCAGACTGAAGTCTGCTGGAGTTAAGACTGGAATAATCTGCTCTAGAATGGAAGATCATCATCTGTTGAGCTATCGCCGTCTACAGTGTTGGTAACTACATCATTATGAATTTGAGGCTCTACAGGGGTTACCGGAGCATAATCGCTTTGAGAAGCCTGCGAACCGTAACCGCCCTGAACCTGCGAACCGTAACCGCCCTGAACCTGCGAACCATAACCACCCTGAGTCTGAGGAGCAAAACTGCTCTGAGGGCTAGCACTTGCAAACTGCTGATTGCCTGCTGAAGATGATGGATAGGCAGAATAATCACTCTGTGGGTATGCTTCAGTCTGCCTTGCAGGCTGGGCATTGTAAGTATCTGGAATTCTGTCATAAGAAGAGCCAAAACCTGCACCTGAAGCAGGAGCTTTAGGGCCGCCTAACATCTGCATTTCATCAGCAACAATTTCGGTTACTGTTCTTTTGGTTCCCTGTTTATCTGTATATGATCTGGTACGAAGCTTACCTTCAATATAAATCTGTGAGCCCTTGTGTAACCACTGATGAGCAATTTCTGCAAGTTTTCCCCACATTACAACTCTGTGCCATTCAGCAAGTTCAGTTGTCTGACCTGTTTCAATATTTCTTCTGACCTCATTGGTTACCATTGAGATGTTCACAACAGCTGTATTTGAATTTGTAGTTCTAAAAGCAGGCTCTTCACCAAGGTTGCCGATAAGAATAACTTTGTTAACGCCACGTGCCATAAATATTCCTTAATTATTCGATAGTTTAATTGTTCATATTTTAAAATAAAAAATTGAGTGCTCTACGTATTGAATAACAAAAAATGAAAAAAAACAGTCTAACATTTTATCTAGTTAAGAATTTTTCTTAATACTTCTTATTTTTTCTGAACAATAAATATATGTAATTAAGAAAAATATCTTCGGTACTGATAAAATCATAGTCTGTGACAGAAAAGACTTACTGTATAAAAAGAAAGTGCAAAGAGATAGGTTATCATGGATAAAATTACGGTTCGCGGAGCAAGAACCCATAACTTAAAAAATCTGACGTTGACTCTTCCAAGGGATAAATTAGTTGTCATAACCGGAAGGTCAGGTTCTGGGAAGTCTTCTTTAGCTTTTGACACTCTTTATGCCGAAGGGCAGCGACGTTACGTAGAGTCACTATCATCCTATGCGCGTCAGTTCCTATCTCTTATGGATAAACCTGACGTGGATTCAATTGAAGGTCTGTCTCCTGCAATTTCTATAGAACAGAAAGCAACCTCTCATAACCCAAGATCAACTGTAGGTACTGTAACTGAGATTCATGATTATTTAAGACTTATGTGGGCTCGAATAGGAGTGGCCCGTTGTCCTAATCATGGGACTGAGCTTAAGGCTCAGACAGTATCCCAGATGGTAGACACGGTGTTGGGTATGCCTAAAGAGAGTAAGGTTATGATCCTTTCGCCTGTAGTAAGAGGCAGAAAGGGTGAATACAAGCAGCTCTTTGCAGATTTGGCCAAAGACGGTTTCATCAGAGCAAGAGTAGATGGAGAGATCTGTGATTTATCAGATCCTCCTGATTTGGCACTGAGAGAAAAACACACAATTGAACTTGTAGTCGACAGAATAAAAGTTCAATTGTGTGTTTTTCTCTCAGTGCCAAATCAGGAGGATCTGATTTGGCACTGAGAGAAAAACACACAATTGAACTTGTAGTCGACAGAATAAAAGTTAGGGATGATATCAAGCAAAGACTGGCAGACTCATTTGAGACAGCACTCAAATACTCAGACGGTCTTGCTATAGCCTGCCCTATGGATGATCATAAAAAGGAAGAAGAAATTCTGTTTTCATCACATTATTCGTGTCCTCTATGCGGATATTCAATTCCAGAACTTGAGCCAAGAGATTTCTCTTTTAATAATCCGCACGGCTCATGCCCTAAGTGTGAGGGCTTAGGTGTGTTGATGATTCTAGATGAGGACAAAATTGTACCTGACAAGACAAAGTCAATTTATGATGGTGCCATCGTTGGCTGGGACAGACAGAATCTTTTTTACTTTAGACAGCTCTCATCAGTTGCCAGTTTTTTTGGAATAGATATTAAAAAGCCTTTTAAAGATCTAGATGAAAAGGAGAAAAATTATTTTCTCTATGGTACAGGAAAGATTTCTATTCCAATGGAAATAGTATATGCAGGGGGAAAGAAAAGCAGAAACAGTGACGAGCCATTTGAGGGAGTTATCCCAAACTACGAAAGAAGACTGCGAGAAACTGAATCTGATTACGTAAAATATTTTATTTCAAAGCTGATGCGTCCGCTTCCATGTCCGGAATGTAATGGTGCAAGACTTAAAAAGGAATACTGCAATGTATTTGTAAATGGAAAGAGTCTGCCTGAGGTCAGCAATTATTCTGTAACCGAGTGTTATGAGTTTTTTAACTCAATAATATTATCTGAGCAGGAACAGAATATTGCAAAGAGGATCTTAAAAGAAATAAAGAGCAGATTAACCTTTCTTGCTAATGTAGGATTAGGATACCTTTCCCTGTCCCGTTCAGCAGAAACTCTCTCAGGAGGTGAAGCTCAGAGAATCAGGCTTGCAAGTCAGATAGGAGCAGGACTTACAGGTATTATGTACGTTCTAGATGAGCCAAGCATCGGTCTTCACCAGAGAGATAATTCAAAGCTTCTGTCAACTCTCCAGAATTTAAGGGACATTGGCAATACAGTAATTGTTGTTGAACACGATGAAGACACAATGAGGGCAGCCGACTGTATTGTTGATATCGGTCCTGGAGCTGGAATTAACGGAGGGCAGGTGGTGGCCATGGGAAAAGTTGAAGACATTGAGAATTCAAGTGACTCTTTAACTGGTGATTATCTGTCCGGAAGAAAAACCATAAAGATCCCCAAGAAGCGCAACAAGGTCTTAAAGAGCAAGTGTATTACTCTTGAAGGCTGCAGAGGCAATAACCTGAAGAATATAACAGTAAGCTTCCCCGCAGGCTGTTTCATTGTGGTAACCGGCGTTTCAGGATCAGGCAAATCAACTTTGGTTAATGATACTTTGGTAAGAATTGCAGAGAGAAAACTCAATGGGGTAACTGCAAATGATGATCCTGCACCTTATTCAAAAATTACTGGTCTTGATAATTTTGACAAAATTATATGTATTGATCAGAGTCCTATAGGCAGAACACCTAGATCAAACCCGGCAACATATGTAGGTTTGTTTTCAGATATTAGAGAACTGTTTGCCAAAACACCAGAAGCAAGAGCGCGTGGATACAGTGCTGGCAGATTTTCTTTTAATGTTAAGGGTGGCCGCTGCGAAGCCTGTCAGGGAGACGGCACAATTAAAGTATCGATGAATTTTTTACCTGATGTGTTTGTTAAATGCGAGCAGTGCCAGGGTAAAAGATATAATAGAGAAACTTTAGAGGTAGTTTACAAGGGTAAAACTATTTCTGATGTGCTAGAAATGAGCGTAGAACAGGCATTAGAGTTTTTTGAATCAGTTCCGTCAATTGCTACAAAACTAAAAACACTAATGGAGGTAGGTCTTTCCTATATTACTCTAGGTCAGGCAGCTACAACCTTTTCTGGTGGTGAGGCGCAGAGGATTAAACTATCAAAAGAACTGTCAAAAAGAGCAACAGGCAGAACGCTTTATGTTTTAGACGAACCTACAACAGGTCTGCATTTTGAGGATATAAGACTGCTTTTAGAGGTTCTAATTAAACTAAGAGATCAGGGAAACACGATTGTGGTAATTGAGCACAATCTGGATGTTATTAAATCAGCAGATTATCTGATTGATTTAGGTCCTGAAGGTGGAAACGGAGGCGGTCAGGTTATCTGTACCGGAACACCTGAGGAGGTAAGTGAGTGTGAAAACTCATTCACCGGTCAGTTCTTAAAGCCAATACTAAAAAGAGGATACTAAAAATGAAAGAGCTATCAGATAAGGAATTTGAGGCAATAAAGTCACTAAATGCTGATTACAGAGAGGCTATGTTTAAAAAATCTGTAGCAGAGAACGAAGGTTTTTATCTTCTTGTTGATGAAGAGGGGCCAATGGTGCTATCCGACACAGAAGGTGACGAGAATGATGTTTGTTTTTCAATTGTCCCTGTTTGGTCTCATGAAAGACTAGCTTTGGCATATGCCAAAGAATCAGGACAGGAGAATATGGAAGCAAAATTCGTAACCAAAAAAGCCTGGGACGAGAACTGGGTGCCTTTCCTAAAAGAACAAAAGGATGTACTCATAGGCTTTATGCCAATTGGAGATCAGGATTTCTCAGTTGATGATCCTGATTCAATTTAGTCAGCAGAAAAAAGCTTAAATTCCTCACTTAGCCAGGTGAGGAATGTTGATATCATTTACTCCTGATATGGAGTAATTTTGTTTTTCTCCCATATCTTTAACATTTTTTCTCTATGCCACATTTGCCAGGCATTCATGATGTTCTGCCAGAGTATATAGGTGCCGGGTATTATTGATACAACTGGAGACAGGTATGTCATGCTAACCCAGATACCAAGCAGCATGTTCTTTTGTCCCATACCCTGTCCTGCGCTTATTCTTTGTCCGTAAATCTGACCAATAGCTTTGCCTGATGCGAACTGAGTGACAGTGCATACTAATCCTACAAGCGAAAACAGAATAACCTGATTTGTAGAGCAGTGAGAATTGGCAATATTAGCAAAGGTCTTTGCAGAGATTACATATATTACAAATGCCCAAAGGTAAAAGCCCAGATCTTTAATATGTCTGATTAAAAAATCTTTAAGACCTTTCACAAAGGTACGAATAAAAATTGCCACAGCCAATGGAAGAATGATAATTGGAAAAACCA
>JBJEWX010000216.1:0-8357 GCA_051885275.1 Succinivibrio sp.
CTTTTTAGATGTAATAGTTGCAACCTTCAAGGAGCTCTTCCCTGGGGTTTCAATTTATGAAAGATCAGATACCAAATCAAGATTAAAAGAAGGTTTAGCCAAGCGTTGCGGGGTACTGTCAGGAAAAGAGCCTGAAGACACAATCTATGTTAAAGAGGAAGGTTGTGTTTATATTCCGGTTGATATTAAAAACGGCCATAAGACTGGAGCTTATCTTGATCAGAGGCTAAGCAGGATCAAAGCATCTACTCTGTCAAAGGATGCCTCTGTGCTTAACTGTTTTTCCTACACCGGAGGTTTTGGTCTCTGGGCTTTAAAAGGCGGTGCAAAGAGAGTTGAAAACGTGGATGTTTCAGAACTGGCTCTTGCCGCAGCTAAAAACGGCGTGGTATTCAACCATCTTGATCCTGGCCGCTGCCGTTTTTTAAAGAAAGATGTTTTTTCCTATTTAAGAGAGCAGGTGGAAAAAGGTATTCAGTATGATCTTGTGATACTTGATCCGCCTAAGTTTGCAGAAAGCGCAGCTAATCTTAAAAAAGCATGCCGCGGATATCAGGATATTAACAGGCTTGGATTGAAGCTTGTAAAGAAGGGAGGAAATCTTCTGACCTTCTCCTGTTCAGGACTAATTGATCCTCAGCTGTTCCAGAAGATTGTAGCGGATGCTGCCATTGATGCCGGAGTTGACGGACGAGTCATGGGGACTTTAAGGCAGGATGAGGATCATGTAATTGCTCTGCCTTGCCCTGAAACCTTCTACTTAAAAGGGCTTCACATTGCAGTGAGGTAAAATAATGATAGAGTACCAGACAATCCCCGTAACCCCTTTTGCTCAGAACTGCAGAGTTTTTGTAAATACAAAAACTCAGCAGGCTGTCATCTTTGATCCTGGTGCAAAAGCAAAAGAGCTTTATGAAGCAATCTGTAGCTCTGGTTATACACTCAAAGCAATCTTAATTACTCATATGCATCTTGATCATGTAGGAGGAGTTGGGTTACTTTGTCAGCTGTCAGGGGCTACTGTATACGGAAGTGCCGCTGAAGATAAAGTACTGATGGACAGTTTTGATGAACAGGCTTTAATGCTGGGGCTGCCAGCCCCGCTTCCCTTTGAAAATATTTTTTTAAAGGACGGTCAGATAATAAAGCCGATGGAGGACTTAGAGCTTAAAGTGATAGCAACACCTGGACACACTCCAGGAGGGATCTGCTATTACTGTGAAAAAGAGAATTTGGTGCTGACAGGTGATACCATTTTTTTAAACTCAATTGGTAGAACTGATTTTCCTGGTGGCAGTTATGCACAGATTCTAGATTCAATTAAAAACAGGCTCTTTAAACTGCCGGATGACACAGTGATCCTCTCAGGTCACGGACCTCAGAGCACTATTAAATATGAGAAGGAAAACAATCCTTATATCTATTGATTACTGCTCTACTGTCTCAAATGCTACCTGAACATATCCATAAGTTCATCCTTAGACAGAGGAGATAGGCCCTTTAATCTGCGCTCCTGATTAATAAGATTCTCCTCTATATCCTCAAGATCAATTCTTAAATAATAGCCCTTTTCATCTAAAGCCTGCTCAAGATCCTGAGTGTTTACCCTCGGAAGATTTCTATGCTTTGACAGAGCAAACATCATTACAAAAACAGGAACACCAAAAGCGTCTAAAAGTCCTGAAGGAATGTGAGAAAAGACATCTTTCTCATTAAGGTAAAGATAACGTCCTGCCTTGCTTTTTGATTTATAGACAAAAACCAGTCTCTCTTTCATTAACTCACCAACAATAATTTTCAAAAAAATAATACTGACTGAAATCCGAATAAGACGTATTCAATTGAATGAACCTGACTTTTATTGAGTTGCAATCTGCCAGTTTTTCTTTTATCACAGAATTAATATGCTGTTTAACTGATCTATTCTATCCGCCACTCAAAATAAATCAAAAGGTATTGACTTAGATATATTCTGAGCTGTTACATCAATTTGATCTTACACAAAATATACTATCAGCAACGATAGGATTTAGGAAGAAATAATACGTCACAGATAATTATTTAGTATCATGATCAATTATTAGGATCTGATCCTAGAATAATAAAAGACTTTATTTGAAGGGGGATAGTGTTTAACCATATCGTGACATCCTCCCCTACGTCTATAAGTTGGGGAGGATGTCACGGATACAGGTGTAGAACCTGTCAATGCTTCAAGTAAAAGCAAGTTTTTTTCACCTCAGGTACTTTTGAGTATCGCTTAAAAAGCGATAGCTCATAAATCGCATTGTTGTGTGTTTTGCGCCAATTTGTATAAAAAATATGCTAAAATCATATGAATTAAACGGCAATGCGAACAGTAGTTTGCACTCTTTTTACATTTTGTGATATTCAAGGGCATGGCATGACAGATGGACAGAATCCTGCAGACAGTACTTTAGGTGCTGACATTTCAAGAACAGGATATTCTTTCAATACCATCTTTCTTCCAAGAGGAACAGTATCTGAACTTGAGGAAATTCTCAGGAAAAAGATAGTACCCCGTATGGAAGTCTACGAGAATACGCCGGTTGTTATTGACGTATCCTCGGTTGATTTCCTTGTAAACATTGATTACAAAGCTCTTTGTGACAAGTGCAGAGAATATTCTCTGTTTTTAATCGGTCTTTCAGGGATCCACTCTGAGGATCGGGCAAAAGTTCTTATCGACAGAAATATTCCCATCGTCAATTCCTCAAAATATGCCCGAATAAGAGAGGAAAACTTCAAGCCTAGAGTTATTACCAAAACACTTGAGGTTCAGGTTCCGGTTCATATTAAAGTTCCATATGAGGTTAAAGTCCCATATGAGGTAAGGATAAGTGAGCCTATGCTGGTTATTAAGCATAATGTGAGAGCAGGTGAACTTATCTCTGCTGTGGACAATTCCGTGGTGGTCTATGGAAATGTCGCAAGAACAGCAAGAATTATTGCCTCACACAATGTTATTGTGTTTGGCGATCTAATGGGTGAGGTTTATGCAGGATCACCAAAAGATCAGACAGCTCCTGCATACGAGGATGCTTTTATTTATACAAGCGGCATGTTTTATCCCACTTTAGTGGCCATAGCAGGACAGTATCAGACTGCAGATGATATTGAGCACAATCCTG
Source organism: Succinivibrio sp. (assembly GCA_051885275.1). Lineage (GTDB taxonomy): Bacteria > Pseudomonadota > Gammaproteobacteria > Enterobacterales > Succinivibrionaceae > Succinivibrio. The sequence goes on from JBJEWX010000216.1 coordinate 3,153, forward strand.
CCCTATCTGAAATATATGGAAAAAACAGCCACGTAAAAGTGTCCCTTGAAGGTAAAGCCCTTCAGTATAAGCAGATTTAATATAATGATTTCTATTCAAAATAAAAGTTCTAACAAGGAATAAGGAAATATGTCAGAACAGGAAATTCAGAAGAATAATGAGACTCTAGAAGAGGCAGCAAATACACAGGCTTTGGACTCTGTGGCTAAGACTGAAGAGGACAAGGCAGAGAAGAAAGCTGAGGAAAAAGCTGACAGCAATAGTGATACTACCCAAAACGTGGATGAAAACGGTATCAGTACAGAGCCTTTTAAAAACCTTAAGGTTATTGTAGTTACCTCAGGAAAAGGAGGTGTTGGTAAAACCACCTCATCTGCCGCCATTGCAACCGGTCTTGCACAAAAGGGCCACAAGACTGCTGTATTAGACTTTGATGTAGGCTTACGTAATCTTGATCTTATCATGGGCTGTGAAAGACGCGTGGTTTATGATTTTATCAACGTTATTCAGAAGGAAGCAAAGTTAAGCCAGGCTTTAATCAAAGACAGACATGTTGAGAATCTGTATGTTCTTCCAGCCTCTCAGACTAAAGACAAAGACGCCCTGACCATTAAGGGTGTAGAAGAGGTGCTGCGAGAGCTTGATGAAATGAATTTTGAGTACGCTGTATGCGACAGTCCAGCAGGTATTGAGACTGGTGCTCTTTTAGCCCTTTACTTTGCAGATGAGGCTATTGTGACAACTAATCCTGAGGTTTCCTCAGTTCGTGACTCAGACAGAATCATTGGTATTCTAAACGCAAAATCCCGTCGTTCAGAGCTTGGTCGTGATCCTGTTACAGCAAAACTTCTGCTAACCCGTTATGTTCCAAGCAGAGTTAAAAAGGCTGAAATGCTTTCAGTTGAAGATGTTCAGGAGCTTCTGACAATTCCTCTGTTAGGTGTAATTCCCGAGTCTGCAGATGTATTAAAAGCTTCAAACGCTGGTAATCCTATCATTCTTGACAAAGAATCAGATGCTGGCAAAGCCTATGAGGATGCGGTTGAGAGATTGCTTGGAAATGAGGTTCCATTACGTTTTGTTACTGAGAAGAAAGGCTTTTTAAGCAAGCTTCTTGGAAAGAACAGCTAGTATCGGAGGTCGTATGTCACTACTTAAAGCAATTTCAGATGCTATTTTTAAAGACAAGGCAGAGTCTTCTGCAATGTCAGCAAAGCAAAGACTGCACCTTGTATTAATTGATGACCGTGCCGGTATCAATACACCTTCATATATGCCAAAGCTTCGTGAAGAGATTTATCAGGTTCTCAAAAAGTACATTCAGATTGATTCTGTGCAGGATGTTGAATTCAATATTGCCAATAAAGGTAATGCTGCAATCATGGAAATGTCTGTATCTCTGGATAAAAAAGAAGATCAGCACTAAGTGACATCCTCCCCTACTTATAGAAGTAGGGGCTTCCCGTTCGATATCTCTATCGAGATAAGCATTAAATCTTAACAGTCAGGCACTTTATGTGCCTGGCATACTACCCTTCCTCTACAACTCCACCAGATCTTATTACTCTAATTGTGCTCTACATTTGTGCAATAAATAATGCTATTGTTATCCTAAGTATCCACTGATAGACTTAGCACGCTTCTGTAATTACAGAAAGTTTTTTTAAACAAATTAGGATAATAAAATGAAAGAGTTATTCAGCATTTTTTTGAGTGAATATATTGATAAGTTTGCCGACTTTAAGGGAAGAGCAACCCGTAAGCAGTTCTGGGGTTCATACCTCATGCTTTTTCTGGTCAACATCGCACTTGCTGTTGTTTCTTTAGTTGTTGGTGTGATTGCTTTAATTCCAGTTCTTGGAATTATAATTAACCTTATCTTTGGTCTTTTCTGTTTTGCCTTCTCACTGGCAATTATTGTTCCATCAATCTCAATTACAGTCAGAAGATTACATGACGTAAACAAGTCAGGCTGGTTCTACCTAATCTACTGCATTATAGCTTCAGTACTGTCTTTATTACCTGTAATTGGCGTAGTTATGATTATCAGCGCAGCTCAGGTTGGTGAGAGCTCTGGATTTGGTACTGCATTAGTATATCTTGGTGCCATTGCATTATTTGCATTCTCTGTTTACATGTTCTACCTCTTAGTTAAGAAGAGTGATGAAGGTGCAAACAATTTCGGCGAGCCTGCTCAGATAACCTACTTTGACTTTGCAGGTTTTAAGGATAAAGTTAAGGCTAAGTTTGCTAAGAAATAAAAATGAATGATCTTAGAAATGGAGTTCTTTATTTCTAGGTCATGCTAAGTGAATTTAAGGTCTGTTTTTTTTAATCAGTTGAAAACAGGCCTTTAACCTTCCAAAACAGCCAACCTCTAACAAGTTAATTTATAAAAAACTGTTATCAGTCATTGTGGCCGTAACAGTATTAATTACTGGATTAATTCTGCGTTTAAAGGATAATTCTTATAAAGATTAGGCCTGAACCTTGTCTATGATGATCACATCAGAATCTTCAAAATCAGGTTCTGTCCTGTACCTTTCAATGATATATCTTAACTCGTCAAAGGTACACTTTCTCAAAGCACTTAAAAGTTTGTCCCCCTTTTGAGATTCTAAGAAGATATTCTCATAGTTCTCAATATAATCGAGACCTCTTTTGGTGACTGCAAGTCCGTTTGGAATTATTCTTACATTCACACTGCACTCATCAAACTCCTTTAGAGCCTGAAGGTCAACATCTACACCTTCAACAAGATCTGCATGACAAACAAGCTCAAGCATAATCACCATATATGCTCTGGTTCTTGATCTGATATCATTGGAAGAATAGCTGTTTAGAACACACATTTTAAGACGCTCTTCAAACAGCTGCTCTATTCTTGAGTAAACATTATCATAGGAAATCTGCCCTTTAACGATCTCTTTTAAAAAGTCATAAACCACCATGGCGATGATTGGGGAAATATTTGAATGCTCAATGAGCTCCTTTAACTGATTAGCACAGTAATACGGATCTCTCTGACTCATTGGAACATTTCTTTTAGCTTTGAGCATGAAAAACCTTATTGTACTCTACAGATTTTAATCCTTTGGAAGTTTGTCAAGAATATAAACCACCTTACTATATGCCAGTTCTGCAAACTTTTGACCATAGTCCTCAGGGGCTGTAAAAAGGCTACAGATAGAATCTGCACTCTTAATGTATTCTTTGCCCTGCTCTAGCAGAGAAATATTCTTAGGATCTGTTTTAATATCAATGGTTAACTTTCCCTTTTCAATCGTTGGAACTAGCTGAGCTTTTATACCTGTCAGCAAATCTGCATTATCTAAGATCTGCATGACTGCAATAATTAAGCTTATAATCGGATAAGGTTCAGAAGTGGTCTGCCCTGCATAGAAATTAAACAGTGCTCGCTGTCTGTATTCACATATATAAGCCACAAAATTAGTGAAACTGCTATCCTTTGGAGCCTTGTTCTCATCTATGCTTTTTAGGATTTCTGCAATGGAAAGACCGACTATTGTAGCAAGCAGCATACTTCCTTCAAATGATTCAAGCAATGATAAGGTATATTTATATGGTGTTGCATTTTTTACTGCTTTCATAGCTTTTTTTAATCTGATCTTCTTTTCGATACTCTTTTTTGACATTACATTATCCTTTGTTCAAAGTTACGACATAGCCTGCAAAGAGTGGCTTTTAGTCACAAAGCTATTGTTTAATTATATTTACGAATATCTTGACTGTAGGGTGTCTAAACAATCTCTACCACATCATTTTATCAGAATTAGCACTTGCAGAGAAATTGCGTACGGTTATTTGGCATTCAACAATTGATAAACAATTGGCTCTCTAATGAAGAGGCTAATTGCTTAGCTTCTTAGGCAAGCGTGAGATTCTGAACTCTTATGAAGTTCATTTTGTCTAAGTCTTAATAAAAATCCGTTGAGACCAGAGGGGATCATCAACGGATTATCAGAGTTTAAAGAAACTTGTAATTAGTCATCTATCTCATCAGGCAGATCGATATCGTCAAAGACAACCTCTTTTATTGGGCCGATATCTTTTACTGAAACAACATCTCCTGAATACAGATAAGGAGTGAAATTCCTATCTTTTGAATTTACCGGTGCAAAATAAAGTTTTACATAATTATCAACCTCGCACTGTTTATTGTCATGACAGTGGTTGAGTCTGATTCCGTTTGATAAAATCGCGCCGATTAGTGCATGCTCTGTGGAGTGGAAGCCGTTTCTCCAGAAGAAGGTTTTAGGACCATAAGTGCCGATCTCACCATATTCCCTGTCAACAGCATCATTTATCCATGGATAAAAGGTATTCTGCAGCTGATAATCATCCGTTAGCGCAAGAGTTAGTGCAGCCTGATTAAGCTCCGCATACTCCCACCAGCTTGCCTTGTTTAACTGAAGATCTCCATACCAGTTATTTCCCTCTCTGGTCTGTGCGCTGTTTAAGGTATCAATCATGCCCTTTTTTGCAAAGTTTTCAAGGTACTCATCATCAAGTCCAAGCGCTGCAAGATACTCCATCCAGAATGCCTTTACAGTGTGTCCGTTATCAAGATGTCTTCCCTTGCCTGCAACAAAGCAGGAATCGTTGTCTATACAGCCATAGAATCTGTTGTTTTTTACGTTGTAAAAGTTTTTATTTATGGCATTTACGGTTTTGGTAATAATCTTTGACCACTTGAGCTGATCTTTTTTTGGAAGAACTCTCCAGGTTAAAATCAGGTATGCATTTAACTGATCAAGCAATCCTACCAGCTCTTTTTGAGTGCTCAAATCATACTTGCTATCCTCAAGGCACCATTTCATCAGATCGGAGTTTTTGTCAAAATAAGTATCATAAATGTATTTCTGAGACTTTTTGATAACCTCAATTACCTTTGGATCATGGGTAAGATAAGCGTTCATTGCCAGTCCTACTAAGGCGTAACTTAAATCCTGAGAGGTTCGGTTAAGCCTCTTGCCTGTTATAGTACTGTTTGCCTCATTAAAAGGCTTGCCGTTTAAAAATACTGAATAAAAGCCACCCTTAGGATCAACTGCATTTTTTAGCAGGAAATTGACTCCTGCCTGGTGCATTGCAAGAGCTTTCACATCTCCTGTAAGGTTGAACAGAGCACCATAGGCAAAGGTCTGTCTTGCCTGCATGCGGGTAAAATCATAGGGAGTAAGC